>JAIOHO010000934.1 GCA_019912905.1 Anaerolineae bacterium | reverse complement strand
CCATAAAACCCGGCTTTCGCCGTCGCCTGGACGTTCGAGCCGTAGATGAACGGATGAAACACGGGCAGCGGGTCCTCGGCAGCGACGGTCTCGATCAGTGCTTCGCAGACTTCGTAGATGTCGATGCTGCGCCGGTCGGCCTCACGCTGTTCGTCGGCGCAGAAATTGCGGATAAACCAATCCAGGTTGGCGGCCCCGGCGGTGCTGGCCTCGACCACCAGCCAGCGGTCCGGGTCGGCAAACGGTGCCGTCAGAAAAATATCCGGCGACACAATTGGCGTATCGACCAGCACTTCGTTGATGCTCCAACTGCCGACGATGACGCACGCCTGCCGCGCCTGGTTGACCCCCACGCCGATAGCTCCGGCGTCGATGTCGATCATCCCGGCAATCACCGGCGTTCCCGGCGCTAATCCGGTCAGGTCCGCGGCCTGGGCGGTGACTGTGCCGATGACGTCCGCGCTGGGATGCAGCGGGGGCAGCGCGTCGAAGATTTCGGGCAGGTCATACAGCGCCAGCAGGTCGCGCGAGTAGATTTTCTCCGGCACGCGCAGCAGCCCGGTCGTGCCCATGTCGCTGATGTCGGTGGCCTGCTCGCCGGTCAGCCGGTAATTGATGTAGTCCTTGCACAGCAGCAGTGTGCCGATCTGGGCGTAAGTCTCCGGTTCGTGCTGCTTGAGCCACACCAGCAGGGGCGGCGACTGTCCGGCATAGGTGTTCTGCCAGATGTGCGGAAAGGTGCGCGCCGGTAATCCCGCTGCTGTCCACGACTCGACGATTCCGGCAGCGCGCGTATCCAGCGATTGAATGGCGCGCCGCAGCGGTTGGCCGTGCCGATTCAGCAGGTACGCGCCGTTGCCATGCCCGGTCGAGCCGATTCCGGCGATGTCTGCCGGACGCACCCCCGCCCCGGCAATCACTTCGCGGATGACGCCCGCCGTCGCCTGCCACAGCCCTTCCATATCGCGTTCGGCCCAGCCCGGCTGCGGCTGCTCGGTTTCGATGCGTCGGCTGGCGCTGCGCACTTCGCGCCCGTTCAGGTCGAACAGCGCCGCCTTGCAGACGCTGCTGCCGTTATCCAGCCCCAGTAAATAGCGTCCCATCGGACTCCCCTACTGCCAGATCGTCAGCGACTCGTGGAACAGGCCGCGCAGGTCATCGGCGCTGGCCGGGCGCGGCGACAATTTGGTGACGCGGTGCTGCGGCAGCGTGCCGTCCACCAGGGCGTCGATGTCCGCCGGGGTGTAGCCGATGGCGCTCAGGCCGTTGGGGACGCCGGTCTGTTTCATCAGGGCGATGATCGCCTGGGCCAGTACCTCTCCGGCCTGCTCCGCCGGGATGTCGTCCGTATCCACGCCCATCAGCCCCGCCGCATCCAGATGGCGCTGCGGGTTGGCCGGGGCCGTGAAGCGAAAGACCGCCGGGGCGTTCAGGATGACCGACATGCCGTGCGGGATAATCGGATGATCGGTTGGGTAACCGTCGGGCTGGAAACGGCGCACCATGCCGGATACCGGGTAGGACATGCCGTGTGGCAGATGCACCCCGGCGTTGCCAAAGCCGATGCCCGCAAAGGCCGAGGCCAGCAGCATCTGGCTGCGTGCTTCCTCATCGTCGGGGTCAGCGACGGCGCGGACGATGTACTGGGAGACCAGTTGAATCGCTTTCGAGGCCCAGATGTCGCTGATCGGGTTCGCCCCCTGATAGGCCGGTCGCAGCAGCGGGGAGTCCGGCGCGGGCCGTTGATCGTAGGGCAGCGCGGTCAGCGATTCGAGGGCGTGGCTGAGGACATCCAGCCCGGAACTGGCGGCCACCAGCGGCGGCAGCGTGCGCGTGTGGTGCGGGTCGAGGATGCCCATCACCGGGCGCAGGGCGCGGTGGGCGATGCCGGTCTTGGCGTGCATCTCCAGCAGGTCGAAGATGGCGACTCCGGTCGTTTCGCTGCCCGTTCCAGCGGTGGTCGGCACGGCGATCAGCGGCTTGAGCGGCCCCGGCACTGGTTGCCCCCGGCCAATGGGCGGATTGACGTATTCCAGCAGGTCCGCCGGGTAAGTGGCGTACAGGTTGGCGGCTTTGGCGGTGTCCATCGTCGAGCCGCCGCCCACCGCTACGAAGCCATCGAAATTGCCGTCGGTGGCGAAGGTAATCGCCTGCTGGAAGGAGGCGTCGGTCGGCTCCACCCGGACCTGATCGTACAGCACGGCGTCGATCCCGGCGGCAGCCAGCGCGTCCCGCACCACTGCGACCGGCTCCAACTGCGCCAGAGTCGGATCGGTGACGATCATGACCCGCCGCGCCCCGAACCG
Organism: Anaerolineae bacterium; assembly: GCA_019912905.1. Classification (GTDB taxonomy): domain Bacteria; phylum Chloroflexota; class Anaerolineae; order Aggregatilineales; family Phototrophicaceae. The sequence goes on along the minus strand of JAIOHO010000934.1, from coordinate 5,146 downwards.
GCGCATATCCTCGCCGATCTCGCGCGTCACGCCGGGGCCGTACTTGATACTGGACGTATCCATGGTAAACGCAGTTTCGAATGGCATCCAAAGCACCTTTATTCAATAACGGTCTCTCAGCAAAACAGGTAATCGTTCTCGCGTGCCCTCACCCTAAATCCCTCTCCCTCATGGAGAGGGACTTTTCATGACTGACTGTTCTTCTCCCCTTCGCCCTGAGGGAGAAGGGGTCGGGGGTTGAGGGCAAAAGCGCATAACAACCCTGGCTGTAGGGGCGGTCCTGCGTGCCCTCCCGCCGGGCGACCACATCGGGTCGTCCCTACCAGGGCACTGAGCGTACTACGCCCCCTCTGCCCCGCTCTCGTACAGCGCCCAGGCTTCGTCCGGCGTGGCGTTCTGGTGGATCAGCGCCATAAACGCCTGGACCACCCGCGACGGATTCGGGTGCTGGTAGATGTTGCGCCCGTAAACCAGGCCCATGGCCCCCTGCTGGAGGAAGGCGTAGCTGCGTTCCAGCACTTCGCGCAGGTTCGCCTTGCCGCCGCCGCGCACCAGCACCGGACAGCGGGCCGCTGCGATGACTTCGTGATAATCTTCCGGGTGATCGGTCGGGTCGGCCTTGATGAGATCGGCTCCCAGTTCGCGCGCCTGGCGCACCAGCGGCACGATCTTGGTTTTGTCGCCATCGACCTGATAGCCGCCCTTATTGCTGTTGGCCTGCATGACCAGCGGTTCGATCATCAGCGGCATCCCGTATTGGTCGCAGGCCCCGCGCAGCCGGCTGATGTTGGCGACGGTCTGGCGGTGCAGTTCCGGTTCGTCGGGCAGCCGCAGCAGGTTGACGACCACGCAGGCGGCATCCATGCGCAGCGCTTCGAGGATCGGCTCCTCGGCATTCTGCAAAATGTTGAACATGACCCGGTGCGTCTGCGGGTTATAGGGATTGCCCACGTCGGTGCGCAGCACCAGCGCCGGTTTGTGTTTGCCGGGGATGGTTTGCAGCGCGTCGCACTGGCCGTAATTCATCTGGATGGCGTCCGGTCCGGCGGCGACCAACTGCCCGACGACGCGCTCGACGTCCTCCAACCCATCCAGAAAGCTGTATTCGTTGAAGACTCCGTGATCGATGGCGACATCCAGGCACTTCCCGGATTCGTTGAACATCCGGTTTAGCCGGACCTTGTGCGAGTCACGCATGATGAGAGACCTCTTGGGAGTGAGGCACGTGAACCCCGTGCCGTTCGGCGAGAATGTGGCGGGTGCGGTCGATTTCCGCCGCTGTTTGTGCCGCCGACCAGCCCAGCGCTGCCCCAGTGATCTGCGCCAGTTCGTCCAGCAGCGCGCCGGTCAGTTCGCCCTGAAGCGCCAGCGTCGTGCGCCGCAGCACCAGATCGTCCAGGTGGCAGATTCGTTCGTGTTCGCTCATGAAGGCGATTTCACGGCGGCTGTAACCGGGATGCTGCGTCAGTGGCGCGTCCGAAGCGGCCACGAGATAAGCGGCCACGACTTCCGCCCGCGTGCCGTAGCGTTCCAGCAGCGTCTTCAGCCGATCTTCGGGCAGGCCGCTTTGCGCGTGCAGCGCGTTCAGCCAGCGGCGCAGCGCATCGTCATCGGCGGGATAGGCTTTGCCGCCGCCAATCGCCAGCCCTTGCGACGACTGCACCCGCTGCCGTCCCAGGCGATCCAGCAGCCGGTCGGTGACCTGCTCGGCAAAGGCGCGGAAGGTCGTCCATTTCCCGCCGATCAGGTGATAAATCGGGAAGTGTAGGTCGTCGCCCGGTTCGGTGACTTCGCAGTGGTGATCGCGGCTGATCTGTCCGGTGGTTTCGGTTTCCATGCGCGGCAGCGGACGCACACCGCAGAAATAGGACACCACGTCTGAGCGCTGGATCGCCAGGCCGGGCAGCACCTGGCGGATCGAGTCGAGGATGTAGGTGACTTCGTCTTCTTCGCACAGGGCCGCGTCCGGGTCGTCGATCTTCAGATCAGTCGAACCCGCCAGCACCTTGCCCAGCAGCGCGAACAGGATGCAGATACGGCCATCGGCGTTCTCGAAATACAGCATCTCCTCGCCCAGCGCCGCCAGCAGGTCGGGATGATCGAGGATGAGATGCGAGCCTTTGGTGCCACCGATCAGCGCGGTAGACCGGTTCAGCGTCCGGTTGATGGCGTCGATCCACGCGCCCCCGGCATTGATCACCACCTGCGGGCGAATCGTCCAGGTGTCGCCGCTCAGTTCGTCGCGCAGCGTCACCTGATCCCCTTCCCCGCCCACCAGCGACACGTAGTTCAGCGCGCGCGCCTGCGGGTCGATTGCCGCCGCATCCAGCGCCAGTTCCAGGCCCAGCCGTTCCGGGTAGGAAATCCAGGCATCGTAATAAGTGGCCGTGCACAGGATGCGCGGGTTCAGGGGCGGGTGCGCGGCCAGCGACTGTGCCCGCGACGAGAAGTGATGCCGGGGCATGACCTGCTGGCGGCTGGTGAACAGGTCGTACAGCGTCAGGCCGATTTTGACGATCAGCGCCCCGCGGTTGACCGGCGGCTGCTCGAAGCCAAGGAAGCGCAGCCCTGCCGAGAAGATTCCCGAAAACCAGCCGTAGATTGGGATGGTCGTCGGCAGCGGGTGGACGTAATGCGGCGCGTTCAGCAGCAGCAGGTTGCGCTCCTTCAGCGACTCGCGCACCAGCCGGAATTCGCCATTTTCCAGGTAGCGCAGCCCGCCGTGAATCATGCGCGACAGGGCGGCGCTGGCCCCGCTGCAAAAATCGCCCTTGTCGATCAGCAGCGCATCGACGCCCTGGAGCGCCAGTTCGCGCAGCAGACCCAGGCCGTTGATGCCGCCGCCCACGATCAGGACGGTGACCTCCGGCTTCTGTCGGGCTTCGGCCAGCAGGGCAGCGCGCTTCATCGGTCAGGCAATCGCCGCCGCATGCTGCGCCAGGATGCGGTCCATTGCCTGCACGTCGTCTGCCGCCAGCGTGACGGTCCCCGCCCGTGCATTTTCGACGGCCTGCTGCGCATTGCGCGCCCCCACCAGCACATGCGTCACGCCCGGCTGTGCGGCGGTCCAGGCGATGACCAACTGCGGGATGCTCAGGGTGTAGCGGGCGGCGATTGGCTCGAACAGTTTCAGCATGGCGGCGGTCCGCTGGCGATTTTCGACCGAGAAACGCGGGTCGTCTATGCGCTGGTCATCGCCCTCGAAGGTGCGCTCCGGCCCGATCCTGCCGGTCAGCAGGCCCAGCGCCAGCGGTGAATAGGCCAGCATCGCAATGTCGTGCGCCCGCGTGTACGGCAGAATTTCGGCCTCGATCTCGCGGTCGAGCATACTGAATTTTTCCTGGGCGCTGTCGAGCTGCCCCACGCGGGTATAAGCTTCGAGGTGGCCGACGTCGATATTGCTCACCCCGATGGATCGGATCTTGCCCTCGTCTTTCAGCTTGAGCAGCGCCCCCATCGTCTCCTCGATCGGCGTGGTCGGGTCCTGCCAGTGCGCCTGGTACAGGTCGATGCGATCGGTTTGCAGCCGCCGCAGGCTCTGCTCGACCTCATGGCGGATCGACTCCGCGCCCAGGTAGCGGTGAACCGGTTTGCCTGCCTGATCAAAAAAGTGGCGGCCTCCGTCCGTGTGCCACACCAGCCCGCACTTGGTCGCCAGCACCACCTGATCGCGCCGACCAGCCAGCGCCCTGCCGACGATTTCCTCCGAGAGGCCCAGTCCGTAAGCCGGGGCCGTATCGATCAGCGTCACCCCGGCGTCGAGGGCCGCGTGAATGGCAGCGATGGAATTCGCCTCATCGGTGCCGCCCCAGCTCCAGCCGCCGATGGCCCATGTGCCGAGGCCGACGACCGAAGCCTGAATGCCTGATTTTCCGATTGCCTGTGTGTTCATTGGATCTCCTTCAACCGGCCTGCGCGAGTTCGAGCGCGCCGGACGCGGTCGCTTCGTCAGTAATGAGGGTTTTGAGATAATGCCCATGCAGTGCGCCATAAATCGGCAGCACCTTTTCCGGGGTCGCCGCGACGCCGATGACCAGCGGGATAGCCTGCAAATCGGCCAGGGTCAGCCCGACGACCCGCTGGTTGAAGTCCGGCATACACAACTGGCCCTGGCGGTTGTACAGGTAGGCGAAAATTTCGCCGCAGGCGTCTTCCTCGTGGATGATCCGGTTCCAGTCGGCGGCGCTCATCGCCATCGACGACATCAGGTCGAAGTAGCTCGATGCGCCAGGAATCACCGAGCCGATCCCCACCAGCGCAATCTGCGCCCCGCGTGCCAGTTCCAGCACCTCGCTGATATGCCGCATCCCCAGCAGCAGGTCGCGCTCCTCGACGGTGTCCACAAACACCGGCGCGTGAATCTTGTAGGCTTCCCCGCCCAGCCGTTCCGCCAGCTGCGCCGCCAGGTAATTCACATCGGTGTAATGTTTGCCCTGGCGCGCTCCGGTCGCCGGGACGACGCGCACATCGTATTTGCGGCGCGGCTCGATTGACTGCACGATGGCGTTCATCGTCTTGCCGCCGCTGATGCAGATGGTGTCGCCGTCGCGCAGCCGTTGCAGCAGATAGTCTGCTGCCGCCCGCCCGACCGTGTGCAGCACGGCTTCCGGCTCGTCGGCCAGCTGCGGGATGATGACTGCTTCCGGGATCTGGTAGCGGGTCTGAAGCTGCTTCTCTTGTTCGAACAGGTGCTGGAACGGCGTGCGGATAGTGATCTCGACCAGCCCCTGCTCGCGTGCCTGTTTGAGCAGCCGGTTGACTTTGGCCGTCGATAAGCCCAGCGCTTTGGCAACGTCCGACTGGTTCTGCCCCTCGATGTAGTACAGCGTCAGCACGCGGCTGATCAGCCGGAGATGATCGTAGTCGCTGTGGTTGGCGGTCATGGCAAGGCTCCACTATACCGGCAGTCGATGCCGGAACCGCGCCCGGTGGATGGCAAATGGAGAGAGGCTAAGAAAGAAATCATGGGTCGAGAACAATTTCATCCACTGAATTTTATTTCACTTCCTGAAAATAATACCAGCGGTGGAATAATTGTCAAATTTTGCCCGAATCCTGCCAGTTTGCAGTCGCCCTTCTTAATGGGTGCATTCGGAATCCGGGGCTGGATCAGATTTCTGCCGCCAGGAGTTCAAAACTCCAGGCT
>JAIOHO010000088.1 GCA_019912905.1 Anaerolineae bacterium | reverse complement strand
TCGATCACAATCGCGTCGGGATGCTGGCGCAGCAGCGTTTCGTTGATCAACGAGCTTTTGCCCGACCCGGCGACTCCGGTCACGACCGTGAGCACCCCTGTCGGAATAGCGACGTTCAGATTGCGCAGGTTATTGATGCGGGCGTTCCTGATGGCGAGTCTGCCGATTGGGGTGCGGAATGTCTCTTTGAGGCGCATTGCATAGTGCAGATGATTGCCCGTCAGGGTATCCGCACCCAGCAGGCCATCAAATGGCCCTTCGTAGACGATGGTGCCGCCATGTGTCCCGGCCAGCGGACCCACATCCACGATATGGTCGGCCACTTTGATGATATCGGGGTCATGCTCGACCACGAGGACCGTATTGCCTTTGTTTCGCAGTTTCTGGAGCAGATCATTGAGCCGGTGCACATCCCGGGGGTGCAGGCCGACGCTGGGTTCATCGAAGATGTACATCACATCCGTCAGGCTGCTGCTCAGGTGTTTCACGATCTTGACCCGCTGCGATTCCCCCCCGGAGAGCGTATCGGTTTCCCGATTCAGGCTGAGATATTCCAGGCCGATGTCCACCAGATGTTGCAGGCGCTCGGTCAGTGTGTCGATCATGGATTGCGCCGCCGGGTCATTGATTTCGCGAATCACGTTGATGAGGTCGCCAGCTTCCATCGTCGCGAGTTCCGCGATATTGTAGCCGTTGATCTTGCAGCTAAGAGTCGTCTGGCTCAACCGCGTGCCTTTACAGGCGTGGCAGGGGCCGGTGGTGATGTAGGGTTCCACCTGTTTTTGTGTGCGCTCCGAATAGGCTTTGACATCGCTGGTGATATATTTGCGCGTGAATTTGGCGATGATCCCTTCAAAGGTGAGGTTGACGGAATTGGCTCCCATCGCCGTTTTGACTTTGAGCGGCAGGCTGTACAGGAGGCGCTCCATGTCTTCTTCGGTGTAATCGTCGAGTTTTTTGTCGTTGTCGAATAACCCGGATTGGGTCAGGAAATTCCAATCCCATTTCCCGACGGCATAGGCTTCGAACAGGATCGCGCCTTCATTCAGCGATTTGGAGGTATCCAGAAATTTCTCCAGATCCACGCCCAGTTTGCGGCCAATCCCGTTGCATTCGGGACACATCCCCTGGGGGTCATTAAAGGAAAAGACGTTGTAATGCCCCACGTAGGGCTGACCAATCTTCGAGAAGAGCAGCCGCAGGACCGTGTAAATATCCGTGATGGTGCCGACCGTCGAGTGGGAACCGCCGCCCATGCGCTTCTGGTCCACGACAATCGGCATACTTAGATTTTCAATCGAATCCGCATCCGGCTGCGCGTAGCGGGGGAGGAAGTTGCGCACGAACATACTGAAATTTTCGTAAAGCTGGCGCTGCGCTTCGGAGGCAATCGTATCGAAGACGATGGAGGATTTACCGGAACCCGATACACCCGTAAAAATCGTGATTTTACGTTTTGGAATGCGCAGCGAGATATTTTTGAGATTATTCTCACGAGCGCCATGCAATTCAATGAATTCCTGATTCACGTTTTACTCCATTGATCAATATGCGGATGATGATTGGATACGGATAGAATGGGCAAAATAGAATTGGATGGGTGAATGAGGCAATCCGTAGATGATCTCATTCGGACGTTTTCCGGCAGATTGAGCTGTTTTGAGAGATGATTGTGTAGGTCGCAACCACGCCTACGCCAGCGAATTGTACACCTGTTCTAGCGAGAGCCTAAGCATAATCCTGATTGCGCAATTCGTCAAGCGGTATCACGAGGGTGCAGAGCGGCTTATAGCCTGACCGCGCACTCAGGGCGAGGGCATCCAATCAAAATCTGTTGCCGGTGTGCCGAATGCTTCCAGCTTCCGGCAGGTTGGCTTGAGAAGCGCCGTGGTGTGGAGCGCCCAATTGCGGGTGCTTCCCAGCATTGGGATGCGATTATCGCGGGCGTTTCTGCGATTTGCCCAGGATGACTCTGCCGTTTTGCCCATTGACCAGGGCGAGGCGGGTATCGTCATCGACTTCGATCAGGTGGGCGATCCACACCGGCATCAGCACCAGCCGGAAGCTGACACTCTTGACCAGGCTGCTGACGGTGATTTTGACCTGCTCGTCACCGATTTCGCGGCGACCATGTTTTTCGCGCAGTGTTTTCGAAATCGTGCCGCGCGCTTCCAGCGAGGCCTGGTCGAAATCGAGGTTGTAGAGCTGCGCAGGATACTTCGCCAGCAGCTTGGATTGATAAGCGACCATTTCTTCGAGGTCATAGGGCATCAGCCGAGCCGTCAGTTCCGCCGAGGGCGAAGTCACCCCGCAGACGGGCACGTTGTACATGCCGTCGGTAAAAGTGGTGCTGCTCTGGACTCCGCGCCCGACAAAGCCGAGTACATCCCGGTCTGAGCCGGTATAGGTGCGCGTTTCGGTCACATCCGCCAGGGCATCGAACAACCAGAACGGCAGGTACACCGGTTCGAGCGTGCCCTGGGCCACGCGGTTGTCGTCGAACAGGGCGACGAGTCGATGCCGCAGATTCTGAAGCTCCGCCTTGATGCGCGTCCCGGCCTCGTGGCGCGAAATCTGAAATGGCACCAGACCATCGGGCTGTTCCAGCGATTCGATGGCTTCCTGCTGAATGACGTGCTGCGAGCCGCAGACGGGACACTCATGGGTAAGCTGGCGGGCCGGGATAGTGCGTTCAGCGCCGCAGGAGTTGCAGTGCAGGATGCGCTGGCCCACCACCCAGCGAACCGGCCTGGCTTTGCGTTCGATCAGCGCCATCGACAGCAGGTCCTCGCCGACGTCACGGGAGGGTGCGCGCACTTCGACATGCCCGCAGTAACGGCACTCGACCTGCCCGGTCGCCTCATCAACGGTGAGCTGGCCGCCGCACACCGGGCACAGCAGGATTTCGCTGCGCGTGGCTTCGACCGAGTCGATCTGTTTCACCTGCTGATCCCGATAATGATACGTATGGGTGACTTCTTCCTCGGTCAGCCGCCCGTTAAGCACCATCAGGCGGCGCAGCGCTTCGGGGTTAGTCGGGTCGAAGGCGATCACCGTGCCCAGGTGGTCGCGCTTGGTGGCTTCGTCCTCCACCAGGTCGGCGATGGCGATGTGGGCGTCGGCAAAATCCCTCTGGAAATACACGGCGCGTTTGAACGATTCCAGCGCCTGGACCGGATTGTCTCGATGCAGCCAGTCGTGGCCGGTATGAAAGGCGGCGAGCGCATTGCGGTTAATCTCGCCCCGGTACGAGAGCTGGACGCGCTGGCGCGGCCCCTGCGCCTGAATCGCTGCCATACGCGCATCCAGCGGCGAATACTGGCAGTCGTGGCACATGATCTTTTCCTGTTCGCTGTCGTAGCGCATCCGCTTGCCGCAGTGTGGGCAGATGAGTTCATCCATCCGAGCCGCTCCTCATTTTCACCGCCTCTGAGCCTGGTTCCGATGCGGGCGTCAGGTTTCAGGCGAAGGCGTCAAACAATCATCCGATTCCAGTATAAAGGAGGAACCCGGTCGGATTCGTGAATGTGAGGCCCCAATTTGTAGGTCCTTCAGATTCGGCAGTTGACCGCAGCGACGACGCTGCATCCACGTTACTTCGGATTTTGCAGGAAGCTTTCGACTGTCGCGCGCGTGGGCAGGGCCGGGATCGCGCCGCGTTTGGTGGTAGTCAGGCCGCCGACCGCGTTGGCGAAGCGCAGAATTTCGTTCATGTGGATCAGGTAATCGTCGCCATGATCGAGCATCCCCACCAGCAGCCCGGCGACGAAGCCATCGCCCGCGCC
>JAIOHO010000933.1 GCA_019912905.1 Anaerolineae bacterium | reverse complement strand
CGCAAAAGTCATGAAGAGGTCGCCCAGATTCTGGGAAAGAGTGTGGACGCGGTCAGAAGCGCCCAGTACCGCGCCTTATCGCGCCTGGCCGCACTGCTGGGTTCTGAGGGCAAAGCCCGGCATTATTTGCGAGGGGAAGATGACTGAGCCGCGCTCCAACCCCGACTTTCTGGCTGAACGCCTGGATGCCCTGGTGCCACCGGGCCGCTTTGACGCCCCTGAACGCGATGCCGATCCGCTGGTTGAGGCGGCCATCCTGATCGCATCGTCGCCTCAGCCGGAGCCGCTGTCGGCAGACGCCAGGCTGCGAATCCGTGCGCAGGTGCTGGCTGCTCCCCTACCGCCCGTGCGCGCCCCCTTCCCGCGACCGGCTGTCCGCCGGGTGACCCGCTGGGGGTTGGCCGCCAGCATCGCGCTGATCGTTCTGTTCATGGGCCTCAGATCCCCGGTGCTTGCCAGCGTCCCCGGCGACCTGCTCTACCCGCTCAAACTGGGCGTCGAACAGGTGGAACTCGGCCTGGCGACCTCCACCCAGGAGCGCGCCTTTGTTCATCTGGCGCATGCCGAGCGCCGCGCCCAGGAAGCATGGACCGTCGCCGAACAGGGGCAGCTTCCGGATACGCTCACGCTTCAGGCGCTGGATGAAATGCTGACCGCCAGCCGCCTGGCTCGTGCGGATACCGCCCTCGGGACTGGCACCCTCCTCCAACTGGAAGCCCGCAGCGTGCAGGTCAATGCGCTGATTCACGCCGCCCTGGTGCTGGCCGACCAATCCGACCAGATTCCCCAGGCCGCAGTGACCGATCTGACGCAGCGCATTCAGGCGACTCAGACCGGCGGCGGGCTGCTGCTTCCAGCCACGCCCACGCTGCTTCCATCGCCAGCCAGCACACTGACGCCCGAACCCACTTTAACGGCCAGTCCGCTGCCCACGGCGAGTGATGTGCCCGTCACCATCACCCCCAGCGAGCAGACACCCGAAGTGACCGCGGTGGTGGACAGCACGCCTGCCACGATTGTGGTGGAAGGCCCCATCGAAGCCATCACCACCGGCGGCGTGATAGTCTTTGGCACAGAAATCAGCATTAGCCCGGATGATCCTGCCCTGAAAAACCTTCGGGTCGGACAAAACGTGCGGATCGAAGGCACCATGCACATGCAAGGCAGCGTCCTGGTGATTGTGGCGATTCACATTCAGGTGATTGAGATTGCGATCACCGCTGCCCCTGCCAGCGCCCCGGCTTCCGGCGGCCTGCCCTCCAACTGTAAGGTCAGCAAAAACGGCAAGATCAAGTGCAGTAAGAAAACCAAATGAATGGCTAGGGCGTGGTCGCCATCTGCCGCACCGCCGGGGTATCGAAGACGATAAACTGGGTTACGCCATTGGCGCGCAGAATATCGCTCAGTGCGGCCTGGTCAAAGGGTAAGCGGTCCCCTGCCAGGATGAGACTCGCGTCAGCGGTGGGGAGCGTGATCACCATCACCTGATCAAACAGGGTGAGGTGGGCTGCGGCGACCCGCTGGGAAAGCATCGGCTCCAGGCCAAACATCCCGGCGGTGCGGGTGACGACGACCGGTTCGGTTCCGGGCTGGGACAGGACAGCCTGATATGCCAGCAGCGCATCCTGAGATGCCGCTGGAGTCGTGGGTTCTTCGGACCTGGCCCAGTACAGAAATACGGCGTTGATCACGACCGCGACGACTATCAGCACCAGCACGAAAACTCGAAGCCGCCCGGATGCCGGGGAGCCGCTCGAACGGGCTGAGCCGGTTAGATCGGCTGACGGCTCCTGTCCCGAATGAAACGTCACGGCATAGTTCATCGACACGAGGGATCGGAGCAGCGCGTAGATGAACACCACGATTCCCTGCATCTCAAGCAGTTCTTCGAGCGTGCCGATGGCGAGGTAGCCCAGGGTGATGCCGTTGTCCTGAACCCACTCATTGGCGCTGACTGCATCGACGATCAGGGCACCACCGACATACAATCCCCCCGCCAGTATAAACAGATTGCGCGTGCCCGCTGTCAGGTGCAGCAGGAAGCGCAGATACACCAGCGCCAAGATCACGACCAGGGGCGCGGCGACCATCTGCCAGCCGAACGCCAGGTAGCCTGAGGTGTGAAAGGTCGTTTGCAGCGGATCGGACAGGATTTCGTGAATGACCGCGTTTTCGTCCAGCGACAGGTAAAAGAAAATGACCGCTAACCCGATCCAGTAGAGGCGGTAGCGGTCTCGAAGGGCTTGTTTAGCCGCAGCGATCACGGCCAGCAGGACTCCGGCGGTAAACAGGATGAGCGTGGCGTACCAGGTCGGAAGGCTCTGTTCCAGGTTGACGCTGAAGAGATCGAGCACCGGCCCCAGCACACTGCTGGAACTGCCTCCCCCATAAGTCTCCACCAGATATTCGCTGTAGAGGCTCTCCGCGGCCAGGATGAGGGCGATCACCGCGAGGATCAGCGCGATTTTGCGCGGTGCGATGGCATAGCGGAATGGCATGGCGGGGTCTCCTGATTGGCTCAGGCGGGAGCGTGGTCGGGCGGACATGCCCAGACATCGGGATGCAGCGCGCACGTCCGCCAATATGCTGGAGCAGATGAGCGCGGGAGTGCCTCCGGGGTGGGCACTCCCGCCGCAGTCAGGTTCACGATCCTAGCTTTTCTTCTTCTTCTTGCTGCATTTGATCTTGCCGTTTTTGCTGATCTTGCAGCCATTGGGCAGGCCGGGGTTGACGATGATCACGTTGGGATTGTGGTCAACCACGATCACATTCACAATCGTGACATTGACCGCCACGATGATAATCGTATTGCCCACGGTCCTGGGATTACCTTCTACCCGGATGTGATCCCCAATATGAATCTGAGTGAGGATCGGGGCGGTCGGCTCCACCTCAATCTGGATGTTAAAAATGGTGATGACGTTGACGTTGATCGCCTCGACGGGGCCTTCTACGACGATGGTGACGGGCACATTACCGCTGCCGGGGTTCGGTTCGGGCGTGATTTCCGGGGTGGCCTCCGGGTCAGGCGTGGATTCTGGCGTCGCTTCCGGGTCAGGTATCTCCACGTTGACGACGATGACGGCCTGGACCGGAATGATCAGGATACCTCCACCCGAACTGACCAGATTACCACCCACCGACAGGACGTCGCCCACGTGGAGCTGTGCGAGAATCAGGTCACTGGGATTGAACTGAACGGGAATGTTGAAGATCGTCACGATATTCACGTTGACGGCCTGAACCGGCCCGGTGATCGCAATCAGCGGCGTGACGATATTGTTGCCGGTTACCACCACCTGCCTGGCTCTGACTACCAGCACATTGGTCGTATCGTCTATATCGCCCTGCACCTGGACGACATCGCCCACATGGAGGGTCGTGAGCAGCGGATCGGAAGCCTCCACCGTGATGTGGATGTCGGCAATCGTGAGGATATTGACGTTAAGGGCCTGCACGGGGCCTTCGATCACGATTGCGGGCGTGTCTTCTGGATCGCTGTCCTGTGCAGGCGCTGTGGCACCGGCGAGCGGCACAAATATCATTGCGGCCAGACTGATGAGGGTGATGATTGTGGTCTGGAACCTGGTAAACATGCTGAAGCTCCTCAAACGATGATGATTCCATTGTTGCATCATGAATCGCCCCAGAAGCCTTAATGTGACACACCAATTTTCAGCATGACCTGTACCAGGACTTAAGTACCAGGCCAGAGGTAATCGGGTCTTTGTCCACGACCGGCGGGCCGTCGTGATCTGCTTATCGTGGCATCCGGCATTCACGGCTGGCGCATCACTTTGTCACATTCAGCCACCCTGGGCGATTTATCTGTTGGAACTGTGCGATGCGGAACCTTCAGGCATAAACCATAAAAGCGACCGTATCGTGAACACTACAAGCTCGTCGTGACCGGAAGGGTGAGATCATGTGGCGTAAAATCATTGTGACGTCCGCTTTGATGCTGTTCATGACGCAGGCGGCCAGGGGGCA
>JAIOHO010000932.1 GCA_019912905.1 Anaerolineae bacterium | reverse complement strand
AATCGGCACCCAGATCGCGCAAAGGATCTACGGAGGATTATTCTCTTGAAGATTTACGCACAGGCTCAGAAGACCAGGACCTTTACGCCCGCCCGCAGCGCATTAATCCAGCGTAAATGTGCCTGCGGCGGCAGCCCAGGGCCGGACGGAGAATGCGCCGAATGCCGCAAAAAGCGGCTGCACTTGCAGCGTCAGGCCAGCAATCAGGATGCGGCTGCCGCTCCCGATCATGCGGAACAACGCACCCAAAGCGCCCGCCCGCAGGGGATGACGCTCAATCAGGCGGGTACGCAGCTCAGCGCGCACAGTACGATGCTGGAGGAATCCGCCCGCACCCGTATGGAGGCCCATTTTGGCGCGGACTTCCGCCATGTACGCATCCATACAGGCCCGGAAGCTCAGGCCGCTGCGGAAGCCCTGCGCGCGAATGCCTTTACGATTGGCAATCACATCTTTTTTGGTGCAGGCCAGTACAGCCCGGAGACGACCGGGGGCCGTTCGCTCATCGCGCACGAACTGACTCACGTCATTCAGCAGGCGGATGCGCCGATCGGAGTCGCCAGCGCCGAAGCCAGTGACTCCCAGATTGCGACCATGGAGCAGGAAGCCGAAAGCATGGGCCGGAGTGTGACTCAGGACGGCTTTTATGCGCCGCCGCAGCAGAGTCAGGCGCAGGCACGGCGGATCACGGTGGCACCTCAACCGCTGGGCTTTTTGCTGGCGCGCAGACCAGGGCAGGGATACCTGGATTGTGTGAATGAATGCCTGAGCAATGCCGGTTTCGCCGCGACCGTGGGTGGCATTATCGTCGGGATTTGCGGGGTGATCGCTGCATTGGCTGCGGCAGCTGCGACCCCGGAGACGGGTGGGACCGCGACCGTGCCGACGGCGGTGCTGGTGGCGGCGGCCTGTGCCGGGGCTGCGTTGGGCGTTCCGACCGGTCTGATGGCGGCCTGCCTGTGGGATTGCCGGTAGATCATGGCTAAATATCGCAATATCATCCTGGCCCTGATTCCGGTCCTGCTGGTCGTTGTGGTTCTGCTGATTTACCCGGAACTGCTGAACCAGACTGCCGGTGTTTTCCTGACTGTGGTTGCAATTGGTTTCGCCATTGGCGTTCTGGCGATTTTTATGCGGCGGCGCTGATGGGGATGGTCAAGGGCGGTATCATGGAGCGTATCGGACAAACTCTGCATCAAACTCCCAGCGCAGGTGCTGCGCCCTTGCCGCGCGGATTCATCCAGCGGAAATGCGCCTGTGGGGGGACGCCGGGACTCGCTGGTGAATGTGCCGAATGCCGCAGGCGTCGTCTGCGACAGGTGACGAAATCCGAGACGATTTCCGTTTCCCAACCTCTCGTGAATGATGTGCTGCGTACTTCCGGCCAGCCGCTGGATGGTGACACTCGCGCGTTCATGGAACCGCGTTTCGGCCATGACTTCAGCCGGGTGCGCATCCACAGCGACGGGAAGGCCGCCGAGTCTGCCCGTGCGGTGCAGGCGCGCGCCTACACGATGGGGCCGCATGTGGTGTTTGGTGCCGGGCAGTATTCCCCAGGCACGGCAGCGGGCCGAAGGCTGCTGGCGCACGAATTGACCCATGTGGTTCAGCAGCGCGACGCCTCAGAGCTGGTTCCATCGGCGGACTTTTACGTGAGCCAACCCGACGATCCCTACGAACAGGAAGCCGAGCATGTCGCGCGAAGCATCGCGCAGGGTGAACCCGCAGACGCAGCCAGGATGGGTGCGTTCTCCCGGCCCATTCGCCCCGTGCAGCGCGCGATGATCCAGCGAGTCGCCAATTGGGTGGCTGGATCGGTGCATGAAACCAATAATGCCGCCATCCAGATTATTAAAGGGGCGGAGGCTGGATCGACCACCCCGGTCCTTAATACCACGATCTTGAATACCAGCGCCGATGCACGTGCGGCGCTCAAGAAACCGGCGCTCAGCTATGCCCAGGTTGCAGGCGGCGGCATGGAGGCCTGGGTGTTCAACGTGCAGGATAACATTGGCAGCTTCGATGAAACCGTCTTGAGTCCCGGTCCCTGGACCACACCGGTACAGCGCACCACGGCTCGGACGCTGGTGCGTCAGCCGCAGTGTGCCGGGTCGGGTTGGAGCCAGTTTACCGTCAACGGTATTCCTTCGGAGACCGATGTGGCGGCAGCCAATCGTGAGCATGAGGATCAACATGCCCGCGATCATCAGCTGGCCTTTCAGACGATTGTGATCTGGGATCGCGAGATGACGCGGCTGAAGAACAGCGGTCAGCGATTTGCGGGGGCTGACATGGCTGCGTGCCAGGCCAATCTTTTCGCAGCAGTCGGCGGCACGCCCATTCAGGTTGCAGATGATTTTTTTAACACCGCCATCATGTTGGCTCAACAATTTCATTCGACCCCATCAGGTTCGAATCTGAAGCCGCCGTCTAACAGACAGGCGAATGCGGATTGCAGTACATCGTCGATGGATCTGACCTATTAAGCCGGTCACCTGTGCACGTCGAGACCCGGACAGGAAGGAGGGGTAAAGATACGATGATTCAGGCAAAGCTGACCACCCGCTCCGACACCCCGCGCCAGGCGGCAGCGGTTCAGCGCGCCCCTCTCCTTCAGCGAAAATGCGCCTGTGGAGGGACGCCGGGCGTCGATGGCGAGTGCGCCGAATGTCGCCAGCGCCGTTTGCAACGCGCGGCGAAATCCGAGGCAATTTCCGGTTCCCGACCCCTCGTGAATGACATGCTGCATACCTCCGGCCAGCCGCTGGATCACGACACTCGCGCGTTCATGGAGCCGCGTTTCGGTCATGACTTCAGCCGCGTGCGCATTCATACCGGGACGAAAGCCGCCGAGTCTGCCCGTGCCGTGCATGCGCGCGCCTACACGGTGGGGCAGCATATCGTGTTCGGAGCGGGGCAGTATGCGCCGGAGACCCAGGACGGCCAGAAGCTGCTGGCGCACGAGCTGACTCACGTGGTCCAGCAGGATGCCGCCTCGGATATTCCGCAAGCGGCGTCGCTGGAGGTGAGTGACCCGCACGACCCGGCGGAACACGAGGCGGAGCGAGTCGCGGAGTCGATTGGGTCGGAGCATCCGGGCACGATTCGCACCTGGCCGGTTCGGATGATGCGCCAGGAGGACGACAGCGGCCCGAACTGCACGCCGGGTTCGGGAATCTCCAATTCGACCTGTTCGGCTTACGCGTCGAATAGTTTTTGGCTGCCGCTGGCCTATGTCAACAATGCGACCTGTGCCTGCCAGCAGACTCCGAATACCACGACTGCCAACTGCGTGCGCAAGACGCTTCAGGACCGGCTGGCGGCGACTCCGACCGCGATAGTCGCCGCTGCCACTGCCGCGAAGGTAATGGAGATTATTAACCCGACGGCTTATCAGACGTTCGTGCAGGCCACGCTGACCCCATTGATTTATGCGGATCACGTAATTGCCTACAGCTCGTGCTGCTGTCCATCGGGTCCCGCGCCCTATCCGGCCTGGGTGGGCGTGACGACGGTGCCGCTGCCATGCTCGACGGTCGGTGAGGCCATCCGCTATTTTGGCTCCTGTCATGGGACGCCGGGGGCCTGGTAACGATGCGATGGAGCGAAACGGAACCACTTAACCGATTTAACGTCAGGATTACATTCAGATGACGAGTTTTCCACGTTCACCAAAGATCATCAAGGGGGCCATCATCGGCATCGACCCATTCAACCCCCTCGCCAGCGTCATCATCTTCCAGTACAACCCGGATACGCTGCGACGCACGGTGACCGCCAGCACCAGCGGTGAACCGGACCGGGGGGAGGCGCTGCGGCTGAAAGGCCCGCCGACGGAGAAGATCGACGTCGAGATCGAGATTGACGCGACCGATCAGCTTGAGAGCAGCGATCCGCTGGTGACGGCTATGGGTATCTACCCGGCGCTGTCGTCGCTGGAAATGCTGCTGTACCCCAAATCCGCCCTGGTGATTGCCAATGAAGTGCTGGCGACCGCGGGGGTGATCGAGGTGATTCCGCCTGAAGCGCCGCTGACCCTGTTCATCTGGGGCGTGAATCGAATTTTGCCAGTCCGCATCACCGAACTGAGCATCACCGAGGAAGCCTACGACACGCTGCTCAATCCGATCCGGGCCAAGATCAGTTTGCAGATGCGTGTGTTGAATTATCACGACCTGGGCATCACCAGTGTCGGCGGGGCGCTGTCCCTGGTAAACCAGATCGCCAAAGAGGTGATGGCGACCATCGGCAGTGTGGGCAATATCGCGGCGAATATCAGCTTCTAGGGATGGGGACCGATGTACGAACTCAATAGACGAGCGAGGACCTCTCATGTTTGAACCGGGCAGTCGCTATACCAACCTCGAAACCGCGACTCTCGATGTGGTCGATGAGCACGGTGAGACACGCGTGATTTCGTATAAGCGTCGTCGTTTTATTCCTTCAACGCAGGGCACGACGACCCTGGTCGAGCATACCGTGCGCGAAGGTGAACGGCTGGACAATATCACCGCTTATTACCTGGGCGATCCACTCCAGTTCTGGCGTGTGTGTGATGCCAATCTGGTTTTGCAGCCGGGTGAACTGACCGCGCAGCCGGGCCAGATCATCCGCATCGCGCTGCCCAAGGTCTAGGGTGAACGAGCCATCCTCATGCTGACCGGTGTGCTGGGCATTCGCATGTTTCTGATGGTGGGGAAGACGATTCCGCTGCCCGCGCCTGCCAATCTCACTCAGGCGTTGCAGCGCGTGGAAGTCACCAATGACGCCGACCAGGGCGACGGCTTCCAGATTACCTTCGCGCTCAGCAAAGAAGTGGGGGTGGATTACAGCCTGCTTCTGAACGGTATCGTGGACCCCTTCAACCGGGTGGTGATCGGTGTCCTGCTGGGGGCGATCCCCGAAGTGCTGATTGACGGAGTCATCACCCATCATCAGGTGACGCCGAGCAATGATCCCGGCGCGTCGACGCTGACGGTGACCGGCAAGGACACCAGCAAACTGCTCGACCTG
The DNA here is from genome assembly GCA_019912905.1 of Anaerolineae bacterium. Lineage (GTDB taxonomy): Bacteria > Chloroflexota > Anaerolineae > Aggregatilineales > Phototrophicaceae. Next base: position 3,506 of record JAIOHO010000932.1, on the reverse strand, counting down.
GAGGAGAAGGATGCCAAGTTCGAGAACATGCCGGACTTCCTGATCGTGACCACCATCCTGGCGGAGTATGCGCGCTACGGTTTGATCCCGATGGCGATGCCTACTGCCGACATCCCGATTATGCTGGAGCGCATCCCGCGCCAGTCGTCCACGGATTTGCGCTATATCCAGCAGTTAGCCCAGCGCAACGGCTATGTCTTTTATACCGAGCCGCTGGCACCGGGGGTAAGCACCGCTTATTTTGGGCCAGAAAATCGGCTGGGGATTCCGCAGCCCGCACTGACGATGAATATGGGCGCGCACAACAACCTGAGGTCGCTCGACTTCTCGTATGACAGCCTCGCACCGGTAGGGACGACGGGCAGTTTTCTGGAGCCGATTACCGGGATGACGATTCCGATCCCATCGCTGCCGTCGCTGCGCGTTCCGCCGCTGGCGCTGTTTCCGGCCCCGGCGCGGCGCACCACGATTCTGCGCGAGGCGGCCAATCAGTCACCCACACAGGCCGCGACGACGGCGGTTGCTTCGGTCACACGTTCGCCCGAAGCGGTCAGCGGGCAGGGCGAAGTCGATACGGTGCGTTATGGCGCGGTGCTGCGTGCGCGCAAGCTGGTCGGCGTGCGCGGAGTCGGGTTTTCGTATGACGGACTCTATTATGTGCGCCGCGTGACTCATACCATCGAACGCGGCGATTATTCGCAGAAATTTTCATTGAGCAGGGAGGGCACTGGTTCATTACTGCCAGTGGTGCGCACATGACCGAACCTTATTATGGCAAATATCGCGGCATCGTTACCGACAACCAGGACCCGCTCATGACCGGGCGCATCCGGGCTACCGTGACTGGGCCGATGGGCAGTGAGGAGAGCGGCTGGGCGATGCCCTGCATGCCGTTTACGGGCAGCGGCTGCGGTCTGTTTGCGCTGCCGCCGGTTGGCGCGGGCGTGTGGATCGAGTTCGAGCAGGGCAGTCTGGAACGGCCTATCTGGTGCGGCGGCTGGTGGGGATCGGCGGCGGATGTGCCGTCGGAAACGCTCACGCCACCGTATCAGAAATTCCTGATCAAGACGTCCGGCGGCCAGACGGTCATTCTCGATGATACGCCGGGCGTGGGTGGCATCACCCTGCAAACTTCATCCGGGCAGAAGATTACGATGTCCAGCATGGGCATCGAGATCGACAACGGCATGGGCGGGACGATCACGCTCAAAGGGCCTCAGGTGTCCGTCAACAACGGCGCACTGGATGTGGTGTAACGATGCCTGGATATATTCTGCACATGGGGGCGACGGTGATGTGTATGCACGGGGGACAGGCGCAACCGACGGCTCCGAATCCGCGCGTGAAGGTGGGCGGTCAGATGGTCGTCACCCAGTCCGCGCCCTATACGGTGGCGGGCTGCCCCTTCGTACCGCCCAGCGGCAACGGTCCGTGCGTCACCGCACAGTGGATCGTGGCGGCGACCCGGGTGAAGGTGGGCGGCGTGCCGGTGCTGCTCCAGGACAGTCAGGCGATCTGCACGCCGACCGGAACCGGTTTGAATATTCTCGTCACGCAGGTCAGGGTAAAGGCAACCTGATGCACGTCGATTATCCCTTTCATTTTGATGGCCGAGGCCGGACCGCCGAGACGGACACCGACGATCATATCCATGATCTGATCGAGCAGGTGCTGTTCACGTCGCCCGGCGAACGAGTGAACCGCCCGACCTTCGGCAGCGGGCTGCTCCAGCTGATGTTCGAGCCGAACAGCGACGCGATTGCCACCACCACGCAGATGACCGTACAGGGGGCACTTCAGCAGTGGTTAGGCGACCTGATTATGGTCGAGGCGGTCAATGTCCATCACGTCGACTCGACGCTGGAAGTTCAGATTCAATACGTGGTGCGGCGCACCCAACAGCGTCAGGTGGCGCAGTTCGAGCGGAGTGTCTAAATGGCTACTCAGTATCGCTGTGGGACAAAGGGGCGGCGGCAGAAGGTCCTCGCATCGGACCAGCTGAACGGGCTGGACTACCTGGAGGTGTCTGCCGATCAGACGGTCCTGACACTCTATTTCATCCACAACCTGCCCGGCGAAACCGATGCGGTGCCACCTGCGCCTGCGCCCGCCCTGACGCGCAGCAATGTGCTGATCGATGGCGGCGTGCGCATCCCGACAGTCAAGGTCGTCGCGGTCAGCACCAGCGAGAACCGGCTGGAAGTCACGGTCGATCAGCCCGGCGATTTTTCGCGCTACCGGCTGCGATTGGTGCGCTCGCCAATCAACACCGAGCCGCCGTCCGGCTTCGACCTCCAACTGGCTGAAATCGACTTCACGTTCAAGGTGGACTGCCCCAGCGATTTCGACTGCGGGCCGGACGAAGAATGCCCACCGGTAGTACTGCCGGAGCCGGAGATCAATTACCTGGCGAAGGATTACGCCAGCTTCCGCCGCCTGCTGATCGACCGCCTGAGCGTCATCATGCCTGACTGGGCGGATGATAATCCCGCCGATGTGATGACGACGCTGGTCGAGTTGATGGCCTACACCGGCGACCAGCTCAGTTATTATCAGGATGCCGCCGCTAACGAAGCCTACCTGAACACGGCTCACCGGCGTGGCTCGGTGCGCCGACATGCGCGCCTGCTCGATTACCGCATGCACGATGGCTGCAACGCGCGCGCCTTTGTCTGCTTCTACTTCGACGGCGATGGCAGTGTGGTCCTGCCGGAAAAGACGACCCTGCTGACGCGCGGCACCAGTGGCAGCACGACGGTCGATCCGACTCAGCTGACGACGGTCATCAGCACCGAACGGGTCGAAATCTTCGAGACGATGCACGCGCTTTCGCTGCTGCGCAGTCACAACATCATCCGGCTGTATACCTGGGATGACAGCGACTGCTGCCTGCCGAAAGGCGCGACCCGCGCGACCCTGCTGAATTATGACCTGGACAGCGGCCTGCCGCTGAATCCGCCGCTGGCGCTGAAGGTGGGCGATCTGCTGGCCTTCGAGGAAGTCATCAGCCCGACGACCGGCCTCGCCAATGACGCCAACCCCGCCCATCGGCAGGTGGTGCGCCTGACGGCGGTGACGCCGGTCAACGATTCGCTGGCGAACCCGCCGATCCCGCTGCTGGAGGTGGCCTGGGATGAGGTCGATGCGCTGGCCTTCCCGCTGTGCATCTCAGCCACGACCGCCGAGAACGAGACGCTGACCGATGTCAGTGTGGCCTGCGGAAACGTCGTGCTGGCGGATCACGGGCGCACGCTGGCCCCGGAATTGATCGACGTGGTGGTTCCGGCGACAGGCCGCTACCGCCCGCGCCTCAAACGCGGACCGCTGACCCAGCAGGGGCGGTTGCCCATCGAGGGCGAGGGCATGGCGCTGTTCGACCCTGAAGCGCCCGCCGCCGCAGCGCTGAACTGGAGTCTGCGCGACGCCCGGCCCGAAATCACCCTCCAGCAGAACAGCAGCACCTGGGAGCCGCAGCGCGACCTGCTCGCCAGCAACCGCTTTGCAAC
>JAIOHO010000931.1 GCA_019912905.1 Anaerolineae bacterium | reverse complement strand
GGCTCGCAGCGCAATCTCCAGTTTGTCCAGCATTTCCTCCAGGTAGGCATACGGCGTAAGCTGCCCACTGATGGCCTCATTTTTCGATGCGCGGAGGGCGGCCTGGGCGCGGCGCGCCTGGTCACGGATGGCCTGCAATTGGGGACGCAGCACGCGGGCCTGCTGTGCGCGGTCCTCGGTGGTCGAAGGGTCGCCCGCATCCAGGGCATAGATGCCAGAATCATGGATCTGGTCAAGCAGGGTTTGTGGAGAGTCCATCGCGGCCTCGTGCCTGTCTTCACCCCGGATTGTAGCCGATTTTCCCGGCTTGCACTGCATGTTCGTGGAGTCGTCGGGCGATTGCTCTGCGTGGTCCTGGGACTCTCTGGACGCCTGGGCTGCGCCTCTGGTAAAGTTACGCCTAAAGAGCCTTTAAGGAAGAAGACTTCTATGAAAATCGATCAGATTTTAGTGCTGCATCACAGCCATCTCGACATCGGCTATACCCACAGCCAGCCCATTTTGTGGGAGATGCAGCGCGAGTACATGGACCTCGCGCTCGACTTTCTGGATGCGACCGCCGGTTATCCCGATCACTCGCTGCCCCGCTGGACGTGTGAGGCGACCAGCCCGGTCATCCGCTGGCTGCGCACCGCCGACGACCGGCAGATTGCCCGTTTCGAGGCCTACCTGAAGTCCGGGCGGCTGGGCATTTCCGGGTTCGAATACAACACGACGCCGCTGTGTTCCGCCGAGCAGTTGGCCCGCCAGTTCTACCCGGCCCAGCACCTGCGCGACGACTTCGACGCCTCGATCCAGGCCGTCAACCAGCACGACGTCAACGGCGTGCCCTGGACGATGGCAGACCTGATGATCGACGCCGGAATCGAGTTGTTCATCATGGCGATCAACCTGCACTTTGGCGGCGCGGCGGCGGACCGACCCGGCATCTTCCGCTGGCAGGCTCCCTCCGGGCGCGAACTGCTGGTCATGAACGGCAATCATTACACCATGTTCGACCAACTGCTGTACACCTGGGACGACCGCATCGAGCGGATGCAGGAGGGCTGGAACGAATATCTCCAGGTGCTGGAGTCCCTGAACTACCCGCACAATTTTCTCTATCTGACGGCCACCAATCCGCCGCAGATGTGGGATAACGCCCCGCCCAACATCAAGGTGGCGGAGCTGATTCGCGCCTGGAATGAGGCCGGTATGCAGCCGCCGATTCGCTTTGTGACCCCGGCGGAGCTGCTCGACCACATCCGCCAGATTCCGCGCGAGGCGCTGCCGGTCTACCGGGGCGACTGGACCGATTACTGGAATTTCGGCTCGGCCAGCACCGCCGACGAAACCCGGCGCAATCAGAATGCCAAGCCAGTGCTGTTCGCGGCGGAACTGCTGCGGGCGCTGCGACCCTCTTCCGCGCCGGACGTTTCACCCGATGCGGCTGTTCGCGCGGCGGCGCAGCGGGCCTGGGACGCGCTCAACCTGTACGACGAACATACCTGGGGCGCGGCGGCCTCCGTCTCGCGGCCCGATCATCCTCACACCCGCGCGCAGAACCGGCTGAAACTGATCCACGCTTACGAAGCCTCCGAACTGGCGCAGTACCTGCTGGGCAACGAACTGGAAGCGCTGGCGCATAATCCGCCCCAGGCCGACAGTCAGGAAGGGGTGCTGCTGGTCAACCCCACGCCGCTGCCGGTCGAGACGGTCTTCCCGGTGCCGGATGCCTGGTTGCGACCCGGCAAGCGCCTGCGCACCAACAGCTTTACGCCGATGTGGACACTGGACCCGGAAGCCGCGCCGCTGTATGGCCCGGTGACGCTGCCGCCGTTTAGCTGGCGGACGCTCCGGCTGGATGAACTCACGCGCGCCCCGGAGTCGGATGCCGTTCAGAGCGGCGAAGGGTTCATCGAAAATGCGGCCTACCGCCTGGAATACACGCCGGAAAACGGGCGCATCACCCGGCTTCATGACCGCGTGCGCGATTGGGAAGTCCTGCCGCCGGATTCGGATTATGCCTTCTTTGAGTTCATCCACGAGCAGCCGGACCCGCGCATCGACTCGCGGCGCACCGCCATGTACCGGCGCGACATGCACCGGGAAAAAGTCGGCCTGTCGTGCTGGCAGACCGATTGGGTCGCCCGGCGCAGCGGCACCGATCAACTGCTGAACTGCGAGGTTGTCCAGACGTCTCAGGCGGTGACTCTGATACGCCGTTATGCCGCGCCGGGGGTCGATTGGCTGGAGCAGCGCCTCAGCCTGCACGCAGACTCGGCTTTCATCGACCTGGAGGTGCGCCTGATGAAGCAGGACGTGCGCACCCCAGAGGCGACTTACTTCGTCATTCCGCTTAACCTGGGGGCCGGGTGGGAGAGTCACTTCGACAGCGCCGGGCTGCCGCTGCGCCTGGACGCCGACCAACTGCCGGGGGCCTGCCGTGATTGGGTGACAGTCGAGTCATTTGCGTCGGTGCATGATGACCGCCGGGGCGCGATCCTGTGCTGCCCGGATGCGCCCATGGTCCAGATCGGTGATTTCAATTTTGGCCGCAAGCAGGCCGCCATCCCACGCGAGGCGAACCCGCTGCTGCTGGCATGGCCGCTGAACAACTACTGGGATACGAACTTCGCCGCCAGTCAGTCTGGGCTGATTCAGCTGCGCTACCGCTTCGGTACCCACGCCGCTTTTGATCCCGCCTGGGCGATGCAGCAGGGCAGGGCCGCCGCGCAGGACGTGCTGGTGCATCCGGTTCTGCGCGGTTCGCAGGCCGAAGCCGGGACTCTGTTTCAGGTGGATGATCCGCACGTTCAGGTGCTGCACGTCAAACCGGCGGCCAATGGCGCGGGTCTGCTGCTGCGGCTGATCAATGTGGCCGATGACACGCGCCTGACCACCCTGACGTTTCCAGGCCGCACCGTGACGCGTGCTGCGCTGACCAGCCCGACGGAAGTCGATCAACTGCCGGTGAACGCGCAGGGCGATCACATCGAAGTGCCGCTGCCTGCGCGCCAGATCATGTCGGTGCGGGTCATGCTGGCATAATCGCTGTCGTGGCTTGACTCTGACGGTACGTCAGGGTTTTGGTCCGCCCCCGCTAAAAAGGGGTAATAACCGTTGGTGCTGGTTGAAAAAAGGTCACGGACAGCATACAACCGATAGTCGTCCAACTGTTGGAGGTATGCGCCGTGACTACGGAAG
>JAIOHO010000930.1 GCA_019912905.1 Anaerolineae bacterium | reverse complement strand
GCATTGATCGAACGGGCCACCCAGCAGGCCGCCGTCGAAATGACCCAGACGGCCCAGGCCATCTTTACGCCGATCATTCCCACCCTGCCGCCCACGTCCGTATTTGCGACTGCCACCCCGATCCCGCCCATCGGCCAACCGGGGGGAAGCTGCGTGCATGTGGTCAGCAAGGGTGAAAATCTCTTCCGCATTGCCCTGCGCTACGACACGACCGTAGAAATCCTCGCCGCGCAGAATGGCATCGCCAATATCAACCTGATTCTCGTCGGCCAGCAGATCGTCATCCCGAATTGCTCAGGCGGCGGCCAGGTTCCCCCACCCCCACCCGGCGGCGGAACCTATCATACAGTCATGATGAATGAAAACCTGTTCCGCATCTCACTGCGCTATGGGGTATCGCTGTCGGCAATCCTGGCGGCTAATCCGCAGATCACGAATGCGAACCTGATCTACATCGGCCAGCAGATTCTGATCCCTGGAATCTGACGCCGATGAGCCGGTCACAGCAGATTTTTAGTGGCAAGGTGGTCAAACTTGCCCTGCATGAGATTCGCCTGCCCGATGGCAGTACCGCCGTCCGCGAACTTATCGAGCACCAGGGCGCGGTCGGCGTGGTTGCACTGGACGAGGACCAGCAGGTGCTGCTGGTGCGCCAGTTTCGCATCGGCGCAGGCCGGGATCTGTACGAGATTCCGGCGGGCATCCTCGAACCGGGCGAAACACCGGAGGTCTGTGCGGCGCGCGAACTGCGTGAGGAAGTGGGCTATCAGCCGGGCACGCTGGAAGCGTTGGGCGGGTTCTTTACAGCCCCGGGCTATACCACCGAATTTATCCACCTGTTTTTGGCCCGTAATTTGATCGCCGCTCCCCTGCCTCAAGATCACGATGAATTTGTCGAATGCGTGCGCCTGCCGTTGATCCGCGCCCTGGCGATGATCGACCAGGGTGAAATTGTCGATAGCAAGAGCCTCATCGCGCTGCTGCGGATTGCTCGCCGTCTCGGTCTGTAGACCCTTGTCCGCTGGACCGCCCTCATGCTATAATCCCTCCATTCCGTGAGTCAGCGCCTTCGGGCGTGTTTTTTTGAATGGAAGAGAGAAAAGCACTGTGACAGACCTTGTTAAGTATCTGGTTGAGCAAACGCCGGATCGTGAACACCCCCAGCTTGCTCCCGGCGATACGGTCAAAGTCCACGTGCGCATCGTCGAAGGCGAGCGCGAGCGTATCCAGGTGTTTCAGGGTGTGGTGATCCGCCTGCGTCGGGGTGGCAACGAGGCGAACTTTACCGTTCGCCGCATCGCCAGTCATGGCATTGGCGTCGAGAGGACCTTCCTCCTGAAAAGCCCGCGCGTGGAAAAAATTGAAATTGTCCGCCGGGCAAAGGTCCGCCGCGCCCAGCTTTATTACATGCGCGACCGGCGCGGTAAAGCGGCTCGCCTGAAAGAGCGCCGCTAGACCGTTGGCACCACTCATTGGCATCACGACCAATCTTCTGCCACGCTCCGATCTCGGGGGGTGGCTTTTTCACATGGTCTACAGCCGTAATGCCTTTGCCATCGAGCAGGCTGGCGGCCTGCCGCTGCTGATCCCCTCCGGGCTGCGCACGGACACCCTGCGCCAGATTTACGAACACGTGGATGGCATCCTGGTTCCCGGCGGCGGCGATATTAACCCGGCCCAGTACGGCGAAGCGGCTCACCCCAAGACCGCGGGCATCGATGACCTGCGCGATGCCGCTGAAGCCCAGGTCATCCGCTGGGCTGTCGAGGACGATCGCCCGGTGCTGGGCATCTGTCGGGGCAATCAGATGGTCAACGTGGCCCTGGGCGGCACGCTCATTCAGGATGTGCCCTCTGAAACCGACACGCCGATCCGTCACAATTACCGCGCCAGCGAGACGCCGCTCGACTTTCGCGCCCACGCCATCACAGTGAAGCCGCACAGCCGCCTGGCCCAGATTCTTCAGACTCAGGAACTGGACGTCAACAGCCTGCACCATCAGGCCGTCGATCTGGTGGCCCCTGGGCTGGAAGTCGCAGCGCGCGGGCCGGATCAACTCGTCGAAGCATTGGAAATGCCGGGCAAGCGTTTCGTCCTCAGCGTGCAGTGGCACCCCGAAAACCTGACCGACGACCCAACCATGCTGGCATTGTTTCAGGCATTTGTCGCCGCAGCGGAAACCATCCGCGCGTAACCTGCGTCGATTCGGCTGCCTTATTCCACTGGATTCGCAAAACGTGATGGGCGTTACCCCCTAGGCCGCCCCGCAGGGGTTGGGTTTTTGCTGGCCTGCGT
>JAIOHO010000929.1 GCA_019912905.1 Anaerolineae bacterium | reverse complement strand
AGGCAGTCCAACAATGACCGCGTGGTCAAGAACTGGGCAGTGCTGGTCACGGTTTATCAACTGCTGTCGAAGTTCCTGCACGAGATGGACGAGGATTACCTGCTTCCGACCTGGCAGGATGTGATCCTCGATACTGTCCGCACTCTGCGACAGGAACGCGCCAGCGAGGTTTTCCTCGATATTCTGGGGCAGCTTATCGCTGGTGGGCAGGCGGTCATCGACGACGATATGAAGAACCCGCGCGATTATCCGCCGGGTGTGACGGTTGTTGGCTACAAGGACGAGGGTTTCGTGTACCTGCTGCCAGAGATCGCTCACCGGGAAGTCATCCGGGTACAGCCGCTCCGCTTCACCGTGACGGCTATTGGGATGCAGTTGAAGGAAGATGGGTTACTCATTCCTGGTCCGAACAACCTCAGCATACAGAAGCGGGTACGTGGCGGTAGGGTGCGATTCTGGCAGCTCACCTGCGAATCTTTGGGCTGTGACACTTGAGCCACCTGAGACAGGTATCCAACAAACCGCAAAAGTAATGGCACGAATGCCTGTATCTATGTTGTGCCAGTTGAGACACTTGAGACTCTCTCAATATGAGGGGGTCTCTTGCTGTTGCGGTGCTGACTTCTATCGCTCGCTGGCTCAACTGGCTCAGGTGGCTCAGGTTGAGACACGCATTTCTACTGAATTTACAGGAAATCATACCCCTGTCAAAGGTGCCGTTCTAATTCATGCATCAGGGTTGAGCCAGTTGAGACACCTGAGACGCACCTTATAACGATCATAATTTTGGTGCCTATCTGATAGCCGAGATTCGCTGTGTAATCGCAAAGCATTGCGCCTATAATGCTAGGCTGGTTCACCCTCGCTCGACCGGCAAGGCAGAGTCAGCGCGCCAGTGTCCATTAGTGTAATCTGTCCAGGCTCGATGCGAGCCGTTCCAACTTTTTCGAGGCACGCCAGATGGCGGATCACAACCTCACGGACGGTCCCCGACAGGGCCGCCAACTCCTCGTACGTCAGGGTGATAACGAGCCGCGTTTCGATGCGATCCGCATAGGTGAGAAGAACGTCATTGATGCGATCTGCCACGGTCCACGTACTCAGACTTATGCTCAGGCGAGCAAGAGATTCGAGACGCTGGCTGTAGACATGCAGCAACGCGGCTACAAAGCAGGAATCCGCCTTCCCTAAATGTTGAAGTTGCTCCTGGGGTAAGACAAAGAGGGTCACGTTATCCAACGCTTGGGCGGTCGCCAGATTTCGTCCTGTATTGAACAAAGGACAACTGCCGAAGCACTTCCCCCGATTCATCAGGCAAATGCTCTAGACACGCCCGTTTAGGGACTACTTCATGATTTTGACACGACCCTCGGCCACAAACCACAGCCCGACTGAGGGTTCCGACTCGACAAAGATGAGCTGCCCCGGGGCGTATGTTTGTCGGACCAATACAGTTGCAAGCCGCTCGAGCTGCGTCTCAGACATCACTCGAAAAGCGGAAAGCCTCAAGAGTTCTGAAACCTGGATGACAGGACGAGGGTTAGCCATTTACGCTTTGCCAAAAACGTGAAGGAAACAAACCGGGTCGATCATATTCCATAGCCGCCACAATGCTCCACTATGAATGTCCAGTTGTACGAGCATCGAGGGCTACGTGACTTGAGTCACACCCCATTCTTTGTACTCGACCTACCATAACCATGTCAGGGTATAGCGATATACCCGGTTTTGGCTTGCCTCACCGCAACGATGTCGGGCTAAAGCAAATGAAGCGCCATTCAGATGAGAAAAACGATGAGGCATCATCCAAACAAGTTACGCCTATGCTGAATACCGCAGTAGAAAGATCGAATGAGCATCATAAACCTCTTACGCTGGATCCACATCCTCGCTGGCGCTGCCTGGCTGGGCGAAGTCGTGGTGGTCAACTTCATCCTGGTCCCCGTCCTTGCTCGCCTGGAGCCGGAGAAGCGCGGTTGGTTCCTGGCAGTCATTTTTCCGCGCATATTCCGGCTGGCATCTGCCCTGTCGCTGACGACGGTGCTGGCGGGCGCGACACTTAACCTGAGCATGAACGGCTGGCAAGTGGATACAGCCATAGTACGCCTGACCTCCTCCCGGTGGGGATGGAGTATTCTCATCGGTGGCTTGCTCGGATTGGGTCTTACGCTCTTTCATTTTATCGCTGAACACCGCCTGGAACCGCACGTGCTGGCGGCGCGAGAAGACCCGGACAGCGAAGCCTTCGCGCTGATTGTGCGTCGCCTACGAATCATCCCACGCATCGGCCTAGGAGTTCTGCTGCTGGCGTTTTTGCTGATGATGGTCGCAGCACGAGGATTGTAGAAGGGGCTGTGCATGAAAATTCTGCTGGTTAATCCGCCCAGCGGCGAGTTGACGATGGGGCTGAAGCATCTTTCGAAGGTTGAACCACTCGGACTGGAGATCATCGGTGCATCTGTTCCTGACCACGAAGTCCGGTTGCTCGACATGGAGCTTGATACTGATTTGGCAGGCGCATTGGAGCGATTCCAGCCGGATGTGGTCGGCGCGAGCAGCCAGATTGTGCAGACCTATACGGCTCGTCGTGTTCTCAATACCGCCAAAGACTTTAATCCGAATATCCTCACGCTGGTCGGTGGACACCACGCTTCACTTTTTCCACAGGACTTTAATGCCCCCTACATTGATGCTATCGTGTTAGGAGAGGGGGTTCCTGCCTTTCAGGAGATTGTGGCACGGCGACGTCAGCACCGGGACTTTACAGATGTCGCCGGGCTGGCGCTGCCTACCGATGGTGTGCTGCATTTTACGCCGCCGCGCCCACTGCCGCGTTCGCTGGATCACCAACCGCTCCCCAATCGTGCGCTCACGGCAGCCTATCGTTCGAGATATTTCTACCTGTTTGAGTCTCCGGTGGCTTCGATTCAGACTTCGATGGGCTGCACCTTTCCGTGCAATTTTTGCTCCTGCCAGAAATTCACCAACCGGCGCTTCATCCCCCGTTCACCAGAATTGATTGTCGAAGATTTGAGCCGCATTCAGGAAAAGTTCGTGTTGTTCTGCGACGATCACTCCTTTATTGACGCGCAGCGCATGGAGCGGCTGCACGACCTGATCGTCGAGCGCGGCATTCACAAGCACTACTTCGTTTACAGCCGCGCCGACTGCGTGGTGCAGAATCCTGCTCTCTTTGAGAAATGGGCACGCATTGGCGTTGAAATCGTCATGACTGGCTTGGAGGCGGTGGACGACAGCGACATGAACTCGCTCAACAAACGCTCCAATGTCGAGATTAATGAGCGGGCGCTGGAAATCTTGCATCGGTGTGGGGTGGGGGTGAGCGCTGGTTTTGTCGTGCTGCCCGATTTTACCGAGCAGGATTTCGAGCGGATTGATCGTTACGTGAATGCCCGACCTACCATCGTCCTGACCGAACTGACGCCGCTGACTCCCCTTCCGGGAACTGACCTGTATCTTGAGCGGAAAGATAGCGTCTTAACCGATCACCGAGAAGTTTACGATCTGGCGCATTTTGTGATTCCGACAGCGCTCCCCCAGCAGGAACTGTACCGCCTGCTGCGGAAGTATTACTGGCGAGTAGTCTGGCGGGCAATCAAACGGCTGCGCCTTTATCGGCCACGTTATGCCTTCAAACCTCACATGATCGGATTGATCTTTGGTGCGCTGAGGGTCGCCATGATGATGCGCCAGGCTCATCAGGTGTCACATTCCCCCATCCCAGCCGATTTCAACAATACAGAGGAAAGACACATCAAACCCAGGAACGGCATCCAATGAAAGAACACTATCGTTACGCCGTTGTTGGAGCAGGCCGTCAGGGGGTAGCGGCTGCCTATGACATGGCGAAGTGGGGAAATGCGGCCAGAGTTCTCTTGGTCGATGCGAACCGTGATGTGGCAGTGCGCGCCGCCGACCGCGTCAACGACCTGGTTGGATCGCAGATTGTCAGCGGTGTACAGGTTGACGTGCGCGATCACGATGCATTGGTTGAATTACTGAAACCCGCTGATGTATTTTTATGTGCTGTACCGTTCGTGTTTGTTCTCGACTGCACGCGAGCAGCCATCGAGGCGCGGGCCAGCATGGTTGATTTGGGCGGTCACACCGAAACGGTACTTAAGCAACTAGCGCTGAACGACGAGGCACGTACCGCCGGCATTACGATTGTCCCCGACTGTGGCATGGGCCCGGGGTTGAACAATACCCTTGGAGTCTATGTCATCGAGCAGTTACAGGCACGCGGTGCAAGCCCACGCGAGGTTCGGCTGTGGGATGGGGGGTTGCCCCAGAATCCGCCCGAACCCTGGGGCTACCAGTGTTCCTTTCACATCAACGGCCTCACGAACGAGTACGATGGACAGGCGCTGTTTCTGCGTGATGGGGCGGTTACATTCGTAGATGCCCTGACCGAACCAGAGACGATTGAATTTGAGGGCATTGGCCGGTTGGAAGCATTCGTCACTTCTGGCGGCACATCAACTCTGCCCTACACTTATGAAGACGTTTTGCAGGTTTACGAGAACAAGACGCTGCGCTATCCGGGACATTACCAGCAGTTCAAAGCCTTCAACGACCTGGGGCTTTTCCGAGAAGCGCCATTTGCGATTGCACCCGGCTTAACCGTCAGCCCGCGCCAAATATATCACGCCTTGCTTGGACCGAGCATCGAGGCTGACCGCGTGATTGACATTTGCCTGATGCGTGCCAAAGGCGTCGGCGAGAAGGATGGCAAAGACCTCTCGCTGGTTATTGAACTGATTGACCGCTACGACGAAATCACTGGCTTTACCGCAATGGAGCGTTTAACCGGATGGCACGCGGCTATCATGACGCAGTTCATCGCTCGGCGTGCTATTCCGCCTGGCGTTTTGCCACTTGAGAAAGCGATTTCGGCGACGCGCTTTCTCGAGGAAGTGCGTCGCCGTGGTTTTCATATCATGGAACAGTGGGAGGACATTGAGACCGAACCTCATGAAAGAGAAAGTGAATTTTGACCTGAATAAGCGTGTCTGGCATCCGTCGCCCTTGCTTGGACAGATCACGCTGGTGACAAGCCTCAACCCAGATGGCGCCTCGAACGTCGCCCCGAAAAGCTGGATTTCGATGATGGCGCTGAACCCTCCTATACTGGCATTAGGCTGCAATCTCAAGCACCAGACGGCTCAGAATATCCTCGCCAATCGAGAATTTGTCGTAAATGTGCCGGGCGTAGAACTTGTCCAAACCATCTGGCACAGCCACACATTGCCCCATCCCCGACCTGTGGAAGCTGTTGGGCTTACGCCAATCCCCGCAGTAAGGGTGCAGCCGCCGCGCATCGAAGAGTGCAAGGGGCATCTGGAATGCGTGCTTGATCAACAGATGACTTATGGGGACGAAGTGATTCTTCTGGGTCAAATCGTGGCAGTCTCGGTAGACAAAGCAGCCTGTGATGCTGCCGATGCTTACGCGCGGATGCGGATGTTGTGCTTTCTGGAAGATAGGACTTACGGCGTCATTGAGCGCGCCAATCGCCTTGAGACGGCGAACGTAACTACATGAGGGCAGGTGAGATCATGCACATTCACTACTTTGGCTGGTCAGGGATCGTGCTGCGGAATGCGAATACGCTGGTTGGTTTTGACCTGTTCGGCGATGCGGTGACATGGGATGCGCTCAAGGAAAATGAGATGATGTTGTTTTGCCTGACACACGGGCATCCCGAACACGCAGGTTCTTTACGAGCGTTTCTGGAAGCCCCGGAAGCGTGCCCATACCTTCCTAATGTTCACCTGATTTCATCCCCAGACGTCCTCCAACACGTCAACCGTCACGGCATCCTCGCCCAAGAAAATGTGCATAGCGTTAAAGATGGCGAAAGCGTAACCATAGCAGGGGTGAAGGTTACGGCATTTACCTGGGTGCATATGCCGCTGTTGCCGCCGGGACTGCGACCCAAGGTTGAGTATCTTTTTCAACTCATTTTGCACCCGATTGACTTGATACGCATCGGCACGCTGGGATTGCGCCTACCAAGGAATGCGCCGCAGCTTGGCTTTCACATCGCCTATCCCGACGGCACAACGATTTTGAACTATTCCGAAGGGGTACATCGACTGACGAATCCCAGGGAAGTCGAGCGGATCGCCCGCACCCTACCAGCGGACATACTCTTCTTTGCAGTGGAACCGGACGATGCCGCAGCAATCCCGCGTTGGGTGGAGATGCTTGCTCCCAGAGAAGTCTATGTTTATGAGGCGCATCGTCCCTGGCGCGATTTGTTTCACCTGCCCTTTATCGACCTCAACCTCTATACATGTAATCTGTCAGAACGCTTTGAGACAGTGGCCTTTAGTGCATTGACCAGGACCGGGCAGATCATTCTGAAGGAGGAGTAATTTTGGAACATTTAGCCACCTGAAAATACTAATCCAACCTGTTGCCGCAATTCATGATTACGGATAGTAGTCCACTGACTAGTTGAAGCGGAGTTGAGGCTTATTCGTCCTTTCACTTGTCCGAAGATAAGGGCTATCTCCTTCTAGAAAGGTAGGCTGTATGAAAT
>JAIOHO010000928.1 GCA_019912905.1 Anaerolineae bacterium | reverse complement strand
CGCTGACATCGGTCGGGACCGGCAGCGCCTGGGCACCGGTGTTCAGAGCCGCGATTTCCGCCGCCAGCGAGTCGAGGTCGCTGGCCGTGCGCGAGGCCAGCACCACATGCGCGCCTTCCCGTGCCAGCGCTTTGGCGGTCGCCCGCCCGATCCCTTTACCCGCGCCCGTGACCACGGCGGCGCGACCGGTTAAACGTCCTGTCATTTTTCGAGTCCTCAAATAAGCCGATCTTTAAACCTTCCGCGTGATTGTAATGTGGATCGGGGGCCTTTTCAAAGTGGTTCCATAACCATCGCCGGGCGCGTCAGGTTGCCGCCAGCGTCAGGATCGCTTCCTCGACCGGCTGGCCGTCCCATTCGAACAGGCCGGTGTCCGTGCCGGTTACAACGAAGCCGCATTTTTCCAGCACGCGGATTGAAGCGGCATTGTGGCGGGCGGCATGCGCGTACAGCGGACGCACATGAACATATTCCAGAAGCTGCGCGAGCGCCCGCGTGGCGATGCCCCGGCCCCAGTAGGTTTTCCCCAGCCAGTAACCGACCTCCGGCTGACCGTCCTGCATGAACTGGACGATGTTCCCGGCCACCTGCTCATCGAACAGGATCGTCTGCTGGAGGATCGACTCATCGGCCAGGATTTTCGCCCAGTGAGTCATAAAGGCTTCCCGATCGCGCGATGGAAAGGCCGCCATCCGTGCCGCCTCCGGGTCGCGCTGCTGGTCGTAGAAGATCGGCAGGTCGCGGTCGATCACGTCGCGCAGCCGGACCTGCCCGGCAGAAAGGTTCGATGGGGATGTGTTCATGCCTTTCTCCTGCTTTCTGAGTGCCTCGTTCGGTCGGTTTCCTTTTGCCGGACAATAAATGACCCGGCAAGCTTCCAGACCCCCGTCGGGGTTATCACAGTCCCGGATGGGACTTGAAAACTTGCTGTCGATTTGAATCGGCGGCAAAGTCGATCTGAACCTTTATTCTACGCGATTGGCTCTTGTGGGACGACGGTTCGACGGTAAGCTCAGGGATAAAGGACTGCAAAATAGAAAAGAGTGTTTGCATGACGATGGATCTGGAACCCTTACGCGACTATACCACCAGCGCCCCCGACAGCCTGCCGCCGGAGATCATTCCCTGGGAGCGCCGCGCGCCCTGGAACCTCGACCACACCGCGCGGGTGACGCTCGGCCTGCTGCTGGACGGCGACCGGGACAGCGACCTGTTATTGGCGGCGGCAGATTATCTGCTGGTCTTTAATAAGGAAGGCTATACGCAGGACGTGTATCCCGATGCGCTGCTGCTCAACGGGACGGCGCTGGCATTGTGCGGCTATCTGTGCGATCACCCGGAGGCGGACCTGTGGCGCGTGACCGGCAGCGCGCGGCTGGCGACCGCAGCTCACGAACGGCGCGCCGCCCTCAGCGATACGCTGCTGGCCCGCTGCCTGCTGGCCGTCTGTCAGGTGGCCGACGAACTGGACGCGCCCATCCTGGCCGATCTGGTCACCCTGCGCGAGCGCATGTGGGGCCGCCTGCTCGATCATTCCCGCGCCGAACGCCTGAGCGTGGCCGAAGCGGAGTATCCGCAGCACATGGCGGACCCGATCCCGGTGGAGCAGGTCGGCGAGTTGATGCGCAGCCGCGTCTGGCAGCAGGGCCTGCGCTCGGTCAACTTTATGGGCGGCGATCAGGAAGAAGCCGATAACGCCTGCAATAATCTGATTACGCTGCGGGCGCACATGCTGGTGCGGCATCAGTTCGGCAGCGAAATCGACTGGACCCTGCGCCTGTTCGATGACAAGGAATCGACCGTCAGCCTGGGCGCGCAGTCGTTTATCCGCAACCTGGCGAATGTCTATGCCGACACGGGCGACGAGCAATATGCCGTTCACGCGGCGCGGCTGCTGTGGTCGTTTTACCGCCTCAACCCGCTGCCCAACCATCATCAGTATCTCGGCCCCTGGCGCACGCTGGAAGTCGGCAACCGCCAGTGCAATATGTGGCCCGGGATCGTCGGCCTGATGGGGCAGTCGGAGTCGTTTGACGCGGCGACTCATGCGATGATGGCCCGGTCGCGGCTGGAGCATCTGCGTTATGCGCTGGCCTACTGCGGCTGGACCAATAACTGGTATCAGGTCGAGGCATCGGGCATGGCGGTGGCGGCCCTGTATTCGCCCGAACTGACGCACGCCGATGCCTACCTGCGCATTGCGCTGCGTCGGCTGAAGTGGATCAACAGCTTCGCCTATTATGACGATGGTTTCCAGTTCGAACTCACGCATGGCTACCATGTCTTCCCGACGGTGTCGATCTTCGCGGTGGTTCAGGCGGCCCAGGCGCGCGGCGTCGAACTCCCGGCGGATTTCGTCGGGCTGGTGGAGCGGGCGCACGAGATGTACCTGTTTGCGCAGCAGCCGGATCATTTCCTGCCGACCTTCAACGACTGCAATCCCAATCCGATGGACCCGGCCCCTTTGCTGCAAGCGGCGGCGGACGCCTTCGAACGCGACGATTTCCGCTGGGGCGCGACGCATGGCGCGGCGGGGCAGGCCCCCGATCACACCTCGCACGCCTGGAATTCCGCCGGGTTGTACGTCATGCGCGACCGCTGGGACGAAGACGCCCAGTATCTGCACTTCGACGGCGCGGCCTGGGGCGCATCGCACCAGCATGAGGACAAACTCAACTTCATGCTGCACGCGGGCGGGCGTCTGCTGATCGGCGACCCCAATATCTACAGCTACGCCTGGACCGAGCAGACGCATTATTTCAAGTCGTCGCGGGCGCACAACGTCGTCCTGATCGACGGCATTGGGCAGGCCCGGCGCTTCAACCCCGAAGCGCGCCTGATGACGCAGGGCCGCAACGAATGGGTCAGCCAGGACGGATTCGATTTCGTCAGCAGCGAGTATCTCGAAGGCTTCGCGCCGGACCCGTTCCAGTCCGACGACCGGGCGCAGTGGCACAGCGGCGGTCCGGTGGACACGCGTTTCCAGCACCGCCGGGCGATCTTCTACCTCAAGCCGGGCTACTGGATTCTCTGCGATCTGCTGCGCGGGGACGACACCGAGCCGCACACGCTGGAGCAGTTGTTCCACATCGCGCCGATCTTCGACCTGCCAGCGGCGGTGCCGCTGCGGGCCGGGGTTGTCGATGTGACCCCGCAGGGAATCGTCACCCGCGATCCCGGTCTGAGCAATCTCGCCATTTTGCCGGTGGATTCCGATGGTCTGAGCGCGCGGGCACAAAAGGGCGAAACCAACCCGGCGCGCGGCTGGTACGGCGTGATGGGCGAGTTCCCCGCCTGGGATGTGACGCTGGAAACGCAGACGGCGCTCCCGGCGCGGCTGGATGCGGTCCTTTATCCGTTGGACCCCGGCAGCGAGACCTACCCGGCGGTGACACGCCTGCGCGCCGATGCCCAGGTGACGGCCTTCCGCATCAGCGGCGCGGGCATCGACGATACGTTTATCCTGTGCGAGGAGGAATCCGGGCCGGTCACGGTCGACGACATCACGTTTGAGGGGCGGGCGCTGCTGCTGCGCCACCAGCCCACCCTGCGTGCCCTGGCCGTCAATCCCGTGACTGTGCAGGTGGATGGCGTGGAGGTGACGCCCGAATAGCGGCCTCTCCCAGGAGGCTTTGCGCTTACCCAGGTGCCCTCTGGGGGAATGCGGACTGAAATACACAGCGAGCGTGCCCGCTTCAGATGGGGGACGCCCGCTGTCGTTATGGCGCTGCCGGTTTTTTGATCGGGATTACTTGATGACTCGATATGTGAGGTGGGTCACGCCCAACCCCTCGACCACGCGAGTGACTTCCAGGTCGATGGGGGTGATGCCCAGGTGATCGAACAGCCCAACGCCGCCGCCCAGCAGGACCGGCACCAGGTCGATGTGGATTTTGTCCAGGAGGCCCAACTGGAGGCACTGCTGGGCGATGCTGGCGCTGGCTACGGAGACATCCTTGCCGCCTGCCGCCTCCTTAGCCTGGCGAATGGCACTTTCCACGCCGTCGGTGACGAACGTGAACGGCGAGCCTTCGGTGACCCATTCCTGCGCGGGGTGGTGCGTGACGATAAAACACGGTCCACCGCCGGGCGGGTTGCCACCCCAGGCATGGGCGATGTCGAACATTCGCCGCCCCGCCACCATTGCCCCCAGCTTGCTCCATTCTTCCTGAAGGAGTTCGGCGCTGGCGCGGGAGATGTGAAACACCATGTTTGTGCCCGGCAGCGGCAGCGGAGTATCGCCGCTGGAATACCAGTCGAACAGGCGCATCCCACCGTCGCCCAAACCATTCTCAGGGCCATCGTTCGGCCCGGCGACAAACCCATCCAGGGACATCGAATTTCCGAACACAACCTTGCTCATGTTCATGCTCCTGTCCGTCAACCGTGCGAAACCGATGCCGGGTTACATCGTCCTGAGCAGCGCCTCGAAGCGGTCCCAACCCTCGGTCGCTCCCTCTTCCATTCCCGACTGGAGCATCCCATCACGGTCGGCCACCGTCTGGAAAACCGAGGAGTCCGTCACCCGGGTTTTGCCATCCACTTCTTCGAGGGTCAGCGTCGACAGCAGCACATGACCTGGCATTCCCGCGAACTCGAAGGTCGAAATGATGCGCTCGGGCGACACGATGTCGTGATACACGCCGTAGAAGGCAAACTCGTTGCCGTCCGCATCCCGCTGGACATACCGCCAGAGTCCGCCCGGTTTCACGTCCATCTTTTCGACGATCGTCGTATAGATCTTGGGTCCCCACCATTTCGGAATCAGCGTCGGATCGGTATACGCTTTGAACACCCGTTCGCGGGGGGCGTCGAAGTCCCGCCACATGCGAATCTCATAGGTTCCCGGTTCAGCTACAAGATTAAGTTTGCCCATCGTTTTTCTCCTCCTCTTGCAATTGGTCCAGCAGATTTTCCAGGCGATCAAATCGTGCTTCCCACAGATGACGATAGGGTTGCAGCCAGCCATCGACCTCGGCCAGCGCTTCCGGGCGCAGTTCGTACCAGCGCCGCTGACCGTCTTTGCGCACGCTCACCAGCCCTGCGTCCCGGAGCACGCGCAGGTGTTTGGAGATGCCCGGCTGGCTGGTTTCCAGCAGATCGACCAGCTCGCCGACCAGCCGCGGCTGCTCGCGGAGCAGATCCAGAATGCGCCTGCGCGTCGGATCAGCCAATGCCTCGAAGATCGTCATCATGGAACAAATGTACCACTTCTTTATATAACTGTCAAGTTATATAACCAGATTGTTATATAAATGCAGGCCAGCAGTCCGATCATCAATGACCCGCTTCAGCCGCGCATCAGCGGATGCTGGCTGCATCTGCAAGGGAAGGCGAGTCCGCCGGCAAGGACCGGGGATGGGTCGGATTTGTGCAGAACGGCGAAACTGGACTATAACGAACTATAACGCAAGGAACACGACCCAACGATAATTGAGTTCTGGCTGCCACAAAACCGGAGGCTTTGCAATGACCCGTCTGATCCGTAATCTGCTGATCCTTTTGTGCGCGGCTCAGGCAGTATTCGCGGCGGGCTTTCTGCTGCAAATTTCCGCGCTCACCCGCTTATGGCCGCTGCCCTATACCACGCCGCTGTCCTTCATCTTTATTGCGTCCATTGCCTTCGCCGCCGTCGCCTCGACGCTGTGGTGTATCCTGACCGCAGAACTGGCAGGGGTGGCGGGCATCGCCCTCGATTACATCCTGATTTTCGTCCCGATTACCATCTTTATGGCTCAGTTAGCCGGGCGCGGCGGCAGCAGCGGCCTGACGATGTTTGCCGTGTTGTGTGCCGCCACCGCCGTTCTGGGCCTGGGCCTGCTGGCCTGGAGCGTGCGCATTCCGCCCCGTGACGTGCGCCCGACCCCCCGTCTGGTCCGCAGCGCGTTTGCCATCTTCGTCATCGCCCTGATCGTGGCCGGGGGACAGATGGTGCTGAAAAACACCGGAATCATGCCCTGGAGCATCTCGACCGAAGCGACGGTGATTTACGGCTGGATGTTCCTGGGGGCCGCCGCCTACTTCGCCTATGGCATCGTGCGCCCTGGCTGGTATAACGCGGGCGGGCAGTTGGCCGGTTTTCTGGCGTATGATGTCGTGCTCATCGTGCCGTTCGTCCAGCGCCTGCCGCTGGTCGAACCCGAACTGCGCCTCAACCTGATCATTTACCTGGTTGTCCTCATCGCCAGCGGCGCACTGGCAGCCTATTACCTGTTCGTTCACGCCGAAACCCGGCTGTGGGGGAGAGGTAAATCGGCGGTCTCTGCCTGAAGTCCGGCGGGAATCCTCGTCGATTAAAATGTGGACCTGCTGCCGGCAATTTTCTTATACCAATTTTTAACAGGTCCTATCAGCACATTATTTAGAATCCCATTATACTGTAATGGGATGCAGGAACTTGTTTCTGCTGGGCAATCCTAATTTAACCGATAAAGAAGAGGAAAGGGACTATGAAACAAAG
>JAIOHO010000927.1 GCA_019912905.1 Anaerolineae bacterium | reverse complement strand
AACTGCACGGCATCGTGCGCTTCGTCGGCTTTCGGCAGCACATCGTCCAGGTGTTCTTCTTCCGTCTCCTGCCTGCGTCCCGGCGCGGCAGGTTGGGGCACGACAAGCCGGGGGGGAGGTGCAGCCGCAGGCGAGGGGGTCGGCGGCAGCGGCTCCGGTTCGGGCGGCTCCGCGCCTGCTCCGGTCGCTTCTTCCCAATCCAGCACTTCATCCAGATCTTCCGCCGACGTCTCGGATTCCTCCGCTTCTGGCACCATCGTCGGCAGCGCGGTCGGATCGTCCACGCGATCGGGCTGGCCGCCGCGAAACTGTTCGACCACTGCCAGGGCGTCGGGCGTACCAATCCGGGTAAGGGCCTCCAGCGCCAGATCACTTGCCATCATGCGAGCGATCTCATCCCCCGAGAGATAGAAGTTCGTCGTCGGCGGGATCATTCTGGTGACGGTATTGGCAATCGCTGCAAGATGTGGAATTGCACGCACATCCCCGATCTTCCCCAGCGCAGTGATGGTGCCCAGGCGGATTTCAAGATGCGCATCGTCCAGCAGGTCGATCAGCCTGGGGACCGCCTCCACTGTTTTTAACTCCCCAAGCTGTTGGATCGCAGCCAACCAGGTCTGCCAATGATCGCCATCGAGCACAGCCAACAGCGCCTGTACCTTCGCCTCGTCCGCCATTTTCATTTCCTTCACAGACGTGATCGTGAGCCGGTCATTTATTCTTCCGGCGGTTCGTGATAGCCCATCTTGGTGAGCGTGTAGGCGGCGATAATCGTCGTCTGTGGGTTGGGGTCGTCGAGCGCAGCTTTCAACACCGGCAGCGCAGCATCGCCCATATCCCACAGTGCCCCCGCCGCCGCTTTGCGCACGCGCACATCCGGGTCGCGCAGCGCCTCCCCCAGCAGCTCGACGGTGCTTTTATCGCCGATGCGCCCCAGCGCCTGGGCGGTAAAGCGGCGCACGTCGGCGTCCTCATCGTTCATCGAGTGGCGCAGCCCACGAACCGCATCGCCGTGACGAATTTTGCCGAGCGCCTTGACCGCTGCCCGCCGCACCGCCGCAGTCGGGTCGTGCAGGGCGTCGATCAGGCCGTCCACCGCCGGTTGGCCGATGCGGATGAGGGCATCCGTCACGTGAACCCGCACGAACATATCCACATCCCGCAGACCGTCAAGCAGTTCCGGCAGGGTGGACGGGTCGGCAAAGCGGGCCAGGGTCTTGGCCGCCTGAAAGCGCACGCCCGTATCTTCGTCATCACGCAGCACAGTGCCCACTTCCGGTAGAATCTCGGTGTACTGATAGGATTCGATGCTCATGATGGCGTCGATTCGCTCCTGGGCATCGCCCTGAGTCAGCGCCATGAGCACTTCGTCTATTGACGACATGCAGCTCTTGCTCCTGATCGTTATTTTCGGTGCGCCCATTATAACAAAAAAGCTCGTCCAGGTTGCGCCGAGCGTGCGGCGGCAGTTCCAAAATAGGTTTGGACGCCGTCTGTCAATTGCGTTATAGTGATGAAGTGATGAGAATCATGATTTATTTTGCTAAATGTCAGGAATTGTGTAAAATAGAACAATCCATTTTCCGGGTGGGGCTGAATCATCGTGCCTCGCCGGAGAATTATCCGGGTCGATTGTTGTGTGGCTGCAATCGTCTCCGGTTTCGCCACAATCATTTGCATACCATTCTAAAGAGACTGCTTCAATATGGATGCCGAGCGTAGCAACACGACGAATAGTTCCCCTGTTCTGTGGATTATCGCGGCGTTCGCCCTGCTGATCCTTGGGGGTCTGCTGATTGCCGAAACCGCGCCACTCATTCTGCCGCCGGAAGCCTCCGCCGAAGCCCAGCAGGTGGACAATCTGTTCAAAATCCTGCTGGCAATTGGCGGAGCCATCTTCCTGCTGGTGCAGGGTGCGCTGGTCTTTTCGGTGATTCGTTTCCGGGCCAGGCCAGGCGATAAGAGCGACGGGGTGGCGCTGCATGGCAACGCAACTCTGGAGTTCGTCTGGACGGCTATCCCCGCAGTCATCGTCCTCATTCTGAGCATCATCAGCTTTCAGGTCTGGGTCAGCACGACCAGCGCGAAAGATAATGAAATGGTGGTGAACGTCACCGGCGCGCGCTTCACCTGGTCCTTCTCCTACGCGGTGCCGGACCATGAGAATCTGAAGGTGAATTCGAGCACCCTGCATACCTATGTCGGCCAGTCGCTTAAAATGGTGATGCAGTCGGCGGATGTGAATCATGCCTTTTATATCCCGGCAATGCGCATCAAGCAGGATCTCCTCGTGGGCCGCACCACCGAAATCCGCTTTACCCCAACGCTGGCAGGGGACTATCCGGTCTTCTGTGCCGAGTTGTGCGGCAGCGGACATGGCAGCATGCGGGCGCGCATCGTCGTGCACCCGGACGAGGCCACCTACCTGTCGTGGTTCGACGATGAGGTCAATGTGCTGCTCAACCCGCCTGCCGACCCGGTTGTGCGCGGCCAGCAGATCCTGAGCAGCGGGCAGTACCCCTGCGCTGGCTGTCACACCCTGACCGAACTGGGATGGACCGGCGTGACCGGACCTAATCAGAACGGCCTGGCGGACCGCGTGGTCAAGACCCGCGTCGCGGCAACCGGTCTGACGCCGGAAGAATACCTGCTGCACTCACTCTATCATCCATCAGAATACCTGGTCCCCGGGTTCGGCAATCTGATGCCTCAGTTCCAGGCGAACGACCCGAATGCACCCAGTTACATGCCAGTGGAGGATATGGAGGCGATTGTGGCCTACCTGTGTACGCTGGAAGCCAGCGGCGAAAACGTCTGTAATCTCGATAACCTGCAATCTCTGGCAAGTCAACTCAAATAGAGAGGTTAGCGTATGGCAAGTATCACAGCCCCGATGGGAGGCGAAACCCGGTCCATACCGGCACCGTCTCCGAGAATAGCGGACTATCTGCGCTGGAGCATTGATCACAAAATCATCGGCGTGCAGTACATAGTGACATCGCTGTTCTTTTTCGTCATCGGCGGTGCGCTGGCGATGCTGATCCGCTGGGAACTGCTGACCCCGACCCTCGATCTGGCGACCAACGGCTCGCAGTACAATTCCCTGTTTACCCTGCACGGAACGGTGATGATCTTCCTGTGGGTCATCCCGATGATGGCCGGGTTCGGCAATTATCTGGTGCCGCTCATGCTGGGAGCCAAAGACATGGCTTTCCCCTGGCTGAATGCCTTCGCCTTCTGGCTGATCCCCCCGGCGGGCATCCTGCTGCTGCTGGGCTGGTTTATCGGCCCGCCCGAAGCCGGGTGGACTTCCTACCCGCCGCTGAGCACGCTGTACAGCCCGGATGGTCAGACTCTGTGGGCAATGGCCCTGCACCTGCTCGGCATTTCGTCGATCCTGGGGGCCATCAACTTCATCGTCACCATCCGCAACATGCGTCCCGAAGGCATGGGCTACTGGCAGATGCCGCTGTTCGTCTGGGCGGTTCTGGCGACGGCCATTATTCAGGTGCTGGCGACGCCCTTCCTGACCGGCGCACTGACCCTGCTGATTCTCGACCGCGTGGCAGGCACCAGTTTCTTCGATCCCTCCAACGGCGGGGATGTCCTGCTGTGGCAGAATGTGTTCTGGTTCTACAGCCATCCGGCGGTGTATATCATGATCCTGCCAGGCTTCGGCATGGTCTCGGAGGTGCTGGCGACCCACGCGCGCAAGCCGATCTTCGGCTACCGGGCGATTGCGCTGTCCAGTATGGCGATTGCGCTGGTGGGTTTTACCGTGTGGGCGCATCACATGTTCACCGCCCTCCAACCGGAACTGCGCATTCCCTTTATGATCACGTCGATGATCATCGCCGTGCCCACCGGCATCAAGATTTTTAGCTGGCTGGGGACATTATGGGGCGGAAAAATCCACTTTACAACGGCCATGCTGTTCGCGCTCGGATTCCTGTCGATGTTCGTCATCGGCGGGATCAGCGGGGTGATGCTGGCCTCCGTCCCGGTGGATATTCATGTGCACGACACCTATTTTGTCGTCAGCCACTTCCATTTCGTCTTGTTTGGCGGCAGCGTCTTCCTGATTTATTCCGGCCTGTATCACTGGTTCCCCAAGATCACCGGGCGACTGCTGGATGAGCGCCTCGGGAAGCTGCATTTCGTGTTGACCTATGTCAGCTTCTTTTTCACCTTCTTCCCGCAGCATATCGCCGGTTTGGAGGGGATGCCGCGCCGCATCGCCGTGTATGATCCCATGTATACCAATATCAACCAGCTGATCAGCTTCTCCGCATTCGTGCTGGGGATCACCACGTTCATCCTGCTGTACAACCTGGTGCACAGCCTGGTGGCAGGCGAGCGGGTGGGGGCTAACCCCTGGCGTTCGCTGACTCTGGAATGGGCGACCACCTCACCGCCGCCGCCCTACAACTTCGTGGGCGACCCGGTTCCCTTTGAAGACCCTTACGGTTATGGTACGGAAGAGGCCACGGCTTATCTGGACGCGCTGGACCGGCGCTTCCCGCCACCCACCAAGCTGCCACCCACCGCTGCGGTACCCCACCCCGAACCGGCGGGGGATTAGGCTGGTTGACTGCACAAAAGGGGCGGTCACTTCGCTGAACCGCCTTTGTATGCCTTTACGGTCGATGGATGATCTGGCTCGGGCAGGCTCAAACCTGGGCAGTCAGACAAGATGAAGATGTCAGGATATGAGTGTAAGTGATTTACCATCCCAGCGAGTGCTGGAAAAGCAGTTGAGTCGTCAGGAACTTCAGGAGCTTCGAAACAAGCGAACCGGCCTGACGATCTTTCAGATTTCGTGGATTCTGGTGTTTGTGTGTCTGATTATCGTCAACTGGCAGCTTCGTAACGGGCAGGTATCCTGGCCGCCGCCGGGCGTCGAAGCGCCCTCGCCGCTGCTGCCCACGGTGGCGACGCTTGGGCTGCTGGTCAGCGTCTGGTTTGTACGGCGTGGGCTGCGGGCGATCCGGGCCGACGAGCAGGCCGCCTTTTTCAGGTACTGGCGCGCCGCGCTCGGACTGGCGGTGGCGTTTGTCGCCATCGTCGCTTTTGACTGGGTCCGTATCCCCTATACCGGCATCTACAGCGATGTTTTTCGGATGATGACCGGGTTTCACGAGGTCCACGCGCTGGCAATCGGCACATTTATGGGTATGATTTATCGAGGCGCACGCGCCGGAAACTATGGGCCGGGCAATTTCTGGCCGGTGGAAGGCGCTGCCGGATTGTGGTATTTCGTCGTCTTCGCGTGGATTCTGTTCTACGCGGTGCTCTATCTGATCTAGGCATGGGTTCATGAAACCGGTGTGCAAGTGGCCGGTTGGATGGACAGTTTTTTAGCGACACGTGTGAGGAAGGGATTATGCGACCTGGATTGAGCCGCGCAGTGCCGATGGGCATCCTGGGCTTTCTCGTCGGTATGGTCATTCTGGTGGTGATCCGTGGCTTGCAAGGCTTGCAGCCATTGATGGACCCGCAGCTTGCGGTGATCCTGGGAACACTCCTGGCCGCCGGGTTCTTTGTTTATGGCATGGGCGCTTTTGACCCGCGCATGAACCAGCACATCCACGAACCCGCAGAAGGTGAAGAGGACCTTGCGCTGGCGACTGTGGAGGAAGAGCCTGCCGAACCGCGCCAGATTCTGGGCAGCTATGTCTGGCTGCTGAGCACGGTGCTGCTGGTGATGCTGATCGTCATCATCTTCTTTGCCCTGCTGCCGGATGGTCCCTCGTTGCAAACCGTCCATGAGGCGGATGCCAACGTCGCGGCGGTCGGTTTTGTACCGATCCCCGTCGGCAGCCAGACCTTTTATTTCAGCCAGCTTACGGTGCTGCTGGGGTTTGTCATCTTCATGTTCCTGTCATTAGCCGCCGTCGCGGGTGGATTGGGGTTCGTATTCTTCTCGCTCAACCAGGGCGTAACCACTGTGAAGGATGTCCCCCACACGGCGATTGAAGCGGACCCGATTGAGACCGCACCGGAGTCTAACCAGACACTGCTGCGCTGGGCGGGGATTGCGGTGGCCGCAGTCGCAGGCTTCGGGGTGATCGACTATCTGATTGGCCGCCCGGTGACGGCTGAATTCGCCACCCTGTCATTTTTCCTGTCGGCGGCCTGCATGTTCACGCTGTCCTTTGCAATCATGGCCGTGATTATCCGAACGGTTGCCGCGCGTACCAACTGGCCCTGGCTGGTTCGCGCGCTGGTGGTGCTGCTGGCGCTTGGGCTGCTGCTAGGCGCGGTCGATTTTGCCGTGATCTGGTTCCTGCTGTCCGGCTTCTCGCTGACCTCTGCCGTGGTGTTTAACCTGGCGGTTCTGCTGATTCTGATCGGCGTGCGGATGATCGTCGGCGTGCTGTACACGATCCTGGTCGGCATCTTGATCCCGCTGTTCTACTTCGTGTTGATCGGGATCGTCGTGCCCTTTGCGCCGCCGCTGCTGTTCGGAATTTCGGCGGGCAACGCCCTGCTTATCGCTGCGCTCATCCTGCGCCCCAAATTCCTCACCCGTTGGGTGGGCTATGGCGCAGCCTGGACCGCCAAACAACTGCGGCGTCTGCCGAACGCGCTGCAATAATGGTGTGGAGAATAAATAGACCATGAGTGAGATGTCTTTAGAACACGCAGCGGCTCATGCCGAACATCACAACGTACCCTCGCCGCAGACGATCAGCAACGCCAAGCTTGCGATGTGGCTGTATCTGGCCTCGGAAGTGGTCATCTTCGCCACGTTGATCGCTGTCTACCTGATCTTCCGCAGCAACTACCCTGAGGAGGTCAAGACCGTCCATCGGGAATTGGGACTGGTGCTGGTGAGCATTAACACCTTCGTCCTGCTGACCAGCAGTTGGGCCATGGTGATGGGGCTGCGCGAGGCGCAAAAGAATAACTCTCAAGGCCTCGTGCGCTGGATCGGCCTGACGGCGCTGTTGGGCGCGGCCTTTGTCGGCTTGCAGGGTGTCGAATATACCGAACTGGCTCATGCCGGGATCAGCATCGGCACCGAGTTCGGGATGCGCTTTTATGCGCCGACCGCCTTTCACGGCGCGCACGTCATCGTCGGTGTATTGTGGGCGCTGCGAGTCGCCGCCCGAGGTCGCAAAGGTTACTTCAACGCCCAGAATTTCCTGGGGGTCGAGATTTTCGGCCTGTACTGGCACTTTGTCGATGTCGTCTGGCTTTTCCTGTTCACGATTATTTATCTGATTTAGGGACATTTATGGCTGACGAAACCCAAAAAACGAGCGTCGGGCAAGAAACGCCGCTGGAGCCGGAAAACGATCCTGGCATCACCGACTTCCGCCGCCCGATGGTGACGGGAATGGCCCAGTCTAGTGCCCATGAGGTTCATCAAATGGATGTCCACGCCGCCATGCTCAGCGACACGACCACCGTGCTGGGCCGGACCGTAACCGTACCGGGAGGCATCTACACGGTCGTGTTCGGCTTCCTGGCGGTTGCCACCGTCCTTGAAGTGCTATTGGGCAGCCTGCCATCCGGTATCCTGCTCATCCCCCTGCTGCTGGCGATTGCCACCATCAAGGCCGGGCTGGTGGTCGCCTACTATATGCACCTGCGGGTCGATTCACGCCTGTTCCTCTATATCCTGCTGGTGCCGCTGGTGCTTGCCACGCTGGCAACCCTCTATCTGTTAGCGGTCCCGCCGGTCGCCTATTAACATTAAGCTGGAGAAAATTAGGCTATGCCCGTCGACCTGACCAATCATGTCGCCCTGGTGACCGGGTCGGCCCACCGCGTTGGCCGGGCAATCGCGCTGGAGCTGGCCCGCTGCGGTGCGCACATCATGGTGCATTATCACAGCAGCTCGTCTGACGCAGCGCGCAGCACGGTGCAGGACATCAAGTCGATGGGGGTAGATGCGTTTTCCGTACAGGCCGACCTCAGCACGCCGGAAGGCATCGAACAGATCTTTACTGCCGTGCGCGAGAATTTTGGGCGGCTCCATATTCTGGTCAACAGCGCATCGACTTTTCAGAAGCGCGGCCTGCTGGAAGTCACCTACGAAGACTGGCAGCAGACGCTGGCGGTGAATCTAACGGCTCCGCTGTTGTGCACCCAGGCGGCCACGGAATTGATGCGCCAGAATTCGCCTTCGGGCGGTTCGATCATCAACATCTGCGACCGGGGCGTCGATGGTCCCTGGCCGGAATACGCAGCTCATGGCGTCAGCAAGTCCGCGCTGTGGGCGCTCACGCAGGTCAGCGCGGTCAGCCTGGGGCCGGATATTCGCGTGAATGCCATCGTCCCCGGCCCGGTGATGAAACCCGCCGGACGCAACATGAGCGAAGAAACCTGGGAGGAAGTCGGCAAGAGTCTCCCTCTCCGGCGCACCGGCAGCCCGGAAGACGTGGCGCGAGCAGCCGCCTACCTGGTCCGTGAAGAATTCCTCACCGGCACGCTGATTCACGTGAACGGCGGCGAGCACCTCATCAAATAAGCTCAGGCCCTCTGCCAGGCGCGGCCTCATTCCCCCCGATTCATTTCATGAAGGCCCATCACTCGCAGCAAACGGTGCGATTTGTTCACCGAATCTTTAGAATTGTCTGCTATAGTGGGGGCCACCAATCAATCGGCAGGGATTCGAATATGCGCAAAACTCTGATCTTCCTCATGCTCCTGGCGGGCATGACCTCCCTGGTCCTGGCCCAGGACAGCGGTGACAGCAGTGCGCCGAGCGAATTTGTCGGCCAAGAGCAGTTTCCAGCGCCCGAATTTCCGACCGGCCTGGATTGGATCAACGTACCTCGTGCCCTGACTCTGGCGGACCTGCGCGGCAAGATCGTCATCCTCGATTTCTGGACGTATGGCTGTATCAACTGCATCCACATGATCCCAGTGCTGGAGCAGATCGAAGCGAAGTACGCGGACGAAGTCGCCATTGTGGGGGTGCATTCCGCCAAGTTCGCCAACGAGGGGGAAACCGAGAACATCCGCCAGATCGTCCAGCGCTATGAACTGAAACATCCGGTCATCAACGATCATCAATTTAAGGTCTGGGGCACCTTCGCGCCCTATGGGGTTCAGGCTTGGCCGACCTTCGTGATTATCGACCCGCGCGGCAACCTGCTGGCGGTGCAGCCCGGCGAGATTCCGTTTGAGGCCTTTGACCGCGTGCTCACGGGCATGGTCGCGTATTTCGACGGCACGGGCGAGCTAGACCGCGACCCAATCGACCTGACCCTGGAAAGCGCGGCGCGCGCCAACACCGCCCTGGCCTTCCCAGGCAAGATTCTGGCCGACCCGACGGGCAGCCGCCTGTTTATCAGCGACAGCAGCCACAACCGTATCGTGATTGCCGACCTGGTCACGTATGAGGTCCTGGATGTCATCGGGACGGGCAGCCGGGGCTTCGACAACGGCGGCTTCGACGCGGCCACCTTCGACAAACCGCAGGGGATGGCCCTCAGCAAGGACGGCATGCTGTACGTCGCCGATGTCAACAATCACGCTATCCGGGCGGCGAACCTCACCGAACGCACCGTCACGACCCTGGCCGGAACCGGAGTCCAGGCGCGCACCTACAATCAGGCGGGTCCGGCCAACAGGACCGCGCTTTCCAGCCCCCTGGGATGTCGAACTGGGCGAGGACGGCACGCTGTTCATCGCAATGGCTGGACAGCACCAACTGTGGGCCATGTCCCTGAC
>JAIOHO010000926.1 GCA_019912905.1 Anaerolineae bacterium | reverse complement strand
TTACCGCACCCCAGGAGATGATGGCCGCGCCGGTTTATCAGGCCGCGCCGCCGCCGACCGCCGCTGTCAACACGCCGCAGTCGCAGCCTGTGCCGGAAGTGAATGCCAACCCGGATGCCGCGCCGGTCATCGCGCCCGGTTCCATTCACCAGCGCTGGGATGCGGTGCGGCAGGCTGCCCGGCAGTTCGATAAATCAGTGCCCGCGCTGATCGAACATGCCCAGGTGCGCACGGTAACCGGCAATGTGCTGGTGCTCAGCGTGCCGAACGATCTGTTCCGCGAGAAGTTGAACGCAGAGGACAAGCGCGAGGCGCTGGAGAAGGCGCTGTTTACTGTGCTGCAAGTGCCGCTGCGGGTGCAGGTGGTGCTGGCCGATGCCAATGCCAGCCCCATCAACACGGAAGACCCGGTAATTGCCAAGGGGCTGGAACTCGGTGGCGAGGTCAGCCCGTATAATAAAGACGAACGGAAATGGTAGGAGGAGCTTTTTAGCATGTCGAAGAAACCCAATCAGATGCAGATGATGCGCCAGCTTCAGAAAATGCAGGAAGATATGATGGCGGCCCAGGAAGCCCTCGCCAACGAAACGGTGGAGGTTTCGGTAGGCGGCGGCGCGGTGACCGTGGTCATGACCGGGCACCAGCGGGTGCAGACGATCACCGTCAACCCGGAGATGATCGACCTGGACGATGCGGAATGGCTGGCTGACTTGCAGGATATGCTGGTGGTCGCCATGAACCAGGCCGTCGAACAGAGCCAGATGATGGCGACTGAGAAAATGGAAGCGATCCAGGGCAACCTGGGCAATATTCCCGGTCTGAGCGGCTTGCTGGGCTGATTTCCTCCCGTATCTGCCAGTCGAGATCGAGAGCACGGCCTGTCTGTTCCAGGGGCCGTGTTTTTGTCTGTGAAGTCGAAGTGCGGAGTTCTGAGTGCAAAGTGCGGGGTCAAAGCGCCTGTCATGCCGACCAGCCGACGCCTGAAATGCGGATTACGTTTCACTCAGTACCCGCTACTCAGCACTCTTTCCTGGTAATCTGCGAGTGAGCAGCAAGGTTGATGAGCAATGAGCAAAGCGATCCCGGAACCTGTCATTCGATTGACCGAAGCCTTTGCCCGGCTGCCCGGCATCGGGCCGAAGACGGCGGCGCGCCTGACCTATTTCCTGCTGCGCGCGCCGGATGAAATCAGCCAGAGCCTGGCGGACGCGCTGCATGACCTGAAAACTGAGACGAAATTCTGCTCGGTGTGCTTTAACATCACCGTCAGCGACCCCTGCGAGATCTGCGCCGATGCCAAACGCGATGGCCGCGTGATCGCGGTCGTCGAGGAACCACTGGATGTGCTGGCAATCGAACGCACTGGTGCCTACAGCGGCAAATATCACGTCCTGCACGGGGCCATTTCGCCGGTGAACAACATCGGCCCGGACGATCTGCGCATCCGCGAACTGGTAGAGCGGGTCGGGCAGCAGGACGTGCTGGAGGTGATTATCGCCACCAATCCCGGCATGGAAGGCGACGCGACAGCCATGTATATCAAGCGCGAACTGGAGCCGAAGGGCGTCAAAATCCAGCGGCTGGCACGCGGGCTGCCGGTGGGCGGCGACCTGGAATATGTGGACTCGGTCACGCTGACTCGCGCGCTGCAAGGCCGCAGCGAGTTTTAAGGCGGCTAAGACGTTCGGTGGAGCAGAAGGTTCATAACCGATGGTTGAAGTGGGCGATACCCTCAATGGGCGCTACCGAATCACGGCGCATATTGGCCGGGGAGGATCTTCAGATGTCTGGGCAGCCCGCGACACGCTGCTCAAACGGGATGTCGCAGTCAAAACCGTTGAGCACGTGTCAGCGAGTCTCGATGCCCGCACAATCCTGGTTAATGAAGCTGAAGTCTCTGCGCGCCTGGAACATCCCAATGTGATGCCAGTCTACGACTTCGGGACCTATCAGGGCCAGAATTTCCTGGTTATGCGCTATCTCCCGCACGGATCGCTTGAAGACTATCTTGCCAGCCATCAATTGACTTCCGACGAGGTTTTGCGGATGGCGCAGCAGATTGCGGGTGCGCTGGACTATTTGCATGACAGCCAGGTGCTGTATCTGGGTCTGAAGCCGCGCAACGTCCTGCTCGACGCACGCAATTACCCCTATCTCTCCGGCTTTGCAGTGTCGGCTTGGCTTGGGCCTGACGGTCGCACCTCCAATCCGGGTTCGGGCACGCTACTGTATATGGCCCCGGAGCAGTTGACCGCGGATATTCTTGATTTTCGGACCGACCTGTACAGCCTGGGCATCATGTTATTCGTGTGCTTCACAGGGAGGCTTCCTTTCGATGCGACAGAACCGCTTGCGTTGAGGCAGCTCCAGTATCAGGACAATCTACCCTCCGTGCGTCAGACTCATCCTGAGCTGCCATTGGGCATTGACGTCGTGCTCAATCGTTTGACTCGTCTGAATCCCGATGAGCGTTACGCCAGCGCATCCGAAGCCGTCGAAGAATTGTACAGAGCCTATTATTCGGGCCAGAGAGACGTCGAGGGCCGTATCTTTGTCAGTTATGCCCACAAAGATAAGGAATATGTTCATGCCCTGGTGGAGGAACTGCGCAATTTCGGAATCGACCTGTGGATCGATCAGGATATTCCGCCCGGCGCGAACTGGGATCACTCGGTTCAGAGCGCATTGGATGCGGCGGACAAGATGCTGCTCATTCTTTCTCCGGCGGCCATTGAGTCGGAAAACGTGCATGATGAATGGAGTTATTTCATCGGCCAGCGGAAAGCGATCTATCCTTTCATCTTTCAGCCCTGTGAAATTCCATTTCGACTGCGCCGCCGCCAGCATGTGACCAGCAGCGGCGACAAGCTCAACGACGTGCGCATGATTATTGATGCCCTGGCGCAGGGAACGGCTGGGTCGGCGGAGGAATGAGCTTTCCGCTGACCGATCCATAAAATTTCAGGAAAGGGAAGCATGGAAGACAACCTGGTCCAGATCGAGACTCTGGTCATCGAACTGCTGCTGATCGTCTCCCTGGTAGCGATTGGCGTGCAGTATCTTCGCGTGCCGTATACCGTCGCGCTGGTCGGGGTTGGCCTGCTGATCGGCCTGGCGCAGCCGCTGGTCGCCGAACTGACCGGGCCGATTCAACTGGACCTGACACCGGAGCTGATTCTGGCGCTGTTCGTGCCACCGCTCATTTTCGAGGCTGCCTTTAACCTCGATGTCGAGCAGCTCCGGCGCAACCTGCCGGCGGTGCTGCTGATGGCGGTGCCGGGCGTGGTCGTGACCATGTTCATCGTCGGCGGCATCGTCGCGGCAACGACGACCCTTGCTCTACCGGTCGCGCTGGTGTTCGGCGCGCTGATTGCGGCCACGGACCCGGTAGCGGTGGTGGCGATGTTCCGCTCGCTGGGGGTGCCCCGTCGCCTGGCCGTGCTGGTCGAAGGCGAAAGCCTGCTGAATGATGGGACGGCAATCGTCATCTTTAATGTCGTGCTGGCGGTGGCTGTGACCGGTCAGTTCAGTATCGGCCAGAGCATCATGGACTTCGTTCGGGTAGTTATCGGTGGGCTGGTGATTGGCCTGGGGTTGGGCGCGGTGATCCAGGCGATCATCGCGCGGGTCGATAATCACCTGATCGAAACGACCCTGACCACCGTGCTGGCCTTTGGCGCGTACCTGCTGGCAGAACGCTTTCATTTCAGCGGCGTGCTGGCGGTCGTGGCGGCGGGCCTGCTCAACGGCAATCTGGGCGGGCAGGGCATGTCACCAACGACGCGCATCATTCTGGATAACTTCTGGGAATACGTCGCGTTTCTGGCGAACTCGCTGCTGTTCTTCCTGATCGGACTGGAACTGGATGCGGCGGCGCTGCTGGAACATGGACCGTCGATTCTCGTGGCAATCATCGCTGTGTTGATTGCCCGCGTCCTGGTCGTTTATGTGTTTAGCTGGATGGTCAATCGATCCGGTGAGCCGATTCCCATGCGCTGGCAGCATGTGCTGGCCTGGGGCGGGCTGCGCGGGGCGATCAGTCTGGCGCTGGTCCTCAGCCTGCCTACTGCTCTCGGCGGCGATCGCGCGGTTCTGACGACCCTGACGTTTGGCGTGGTGTTGTTTACCCTGTTCGTCCAGGGGACGACCATCGGCCCGCTGCTGCGCTGGTTGGGGGTGGTCAACACCAGCGAACTGCATCAGGAATATGAAACATCGCGCGCGCGGCTGATCACCCTGCAAAATTCCGAAAAACACATGCAGGGTCTGCGGCAGCGGGGCGCGATTTCCTCGTATGCCTGGGAGCGTATCCAGCCCGATTTGCATCAGGAAACCGAAGCGGCCACGGATAAACTGCGCAGCCTGCTGGAAGATTATCCTGAACTGGCCGAACTGGAATTAAGGACTGCGCGGGCCGAGATGCTGCGGTCGCAGCGCAGCGTCCTGCTCGACCTGCGCCGAAACGGGGTGATTTCGGAGGAAGTTTTCGAGCAAATGGCCGTGTCGATCGACGAACTGCTGGAGGATTTACAGGCGTAAATCGGCTCCGATTCAGGACGAGTGACGCGGAAAACCATGACGTTCAGGCAATTTCCGCATTTTGCCTGAAAGCGGCCTTGACATGCCCCTGGCCTTTTGTTATCCTTCCCGCCGCTCAAACGAACACGCAGATGCATAATCTGACAATCGGTTGGCTGGATGGAAGTCGAGCCAATGGGGTGGCTTTTGTCACTCTGAGCCGCAGCTCAACAACCCGGGAAGTCAGCGCGTTCGGACAAGTTACCCCAAATATCCCAACAGAATTTGGGCAATTTGACAAAAGAGTGTTGACAGAAATGGAACGGGTTGGTAATCTAGACAACACCCTACGAGAGTAGGGGAGCAGCTTAACAACAGAAGAGTGAAGCACGGAAAGTGCGGAGCCAAAGCAGTTGCATGAACTGAGAGAAAACATGCGAGGAAATTTTACGGAGAGTTTGATCCTGGCTCA
>JAIOHO010000925.1 GCA_019912905.1 Anaerolineae bacterium | reverse complement strand
GCGTGTTGGCAATGCGCCGGGCCAGCGCGATTCCGCTTTGCGCCGCTGCCAGGTCGATGTCCGTCAAGGCGCGATTCAGCAGCGCGTCACGAACCGCCCCACCGACCACATACACCGGGGGTTCGGTCTTGGCAAGCAGATCTCTCAAATCGAGAATGATGTCAGGCCACGTCAAGGGGCGATACGGCTCGCGCGGCGACAGGTCAGTCATGCGTGAAAGCATCCAGATTCACCACGCCGACGAAAGGGAGATTACGAAACTTCTCATCGAGGTCCAGCCCGTAGCCAAACACGAACTTATCCTCGATCTCGAAACCGGTGTAATCGATCGGAATATCGACGGTCCGGCGCGAAGCTTTATCCAGCAGCGTGCATAATTTCAGGCTGGCCGGGTGGCGTGCCAGAAGCACATCCATGACGAAACGCAGCGTATGGCCGCTGTCGATAATATCCTCGACGATCAGCACGTGGCGGTTTTCAACCTGAGCTTTGAGGTCCATGTCGATGCGCACGTTGCCCGTCGATTCACGGATGCCGACCCCGTAGCTCGACACCGCCAGGAAGTCAATCTCGTGCGGGACCGAGACATGCCGCATGAGATCGGTCAGAAACATCACCCCACCCTTCAGGACACAGATCATCAACAGATCCCCAGCCGCAGCGTAATCCTCCGAAATGCGCCGTCCCAATTCGGCGATCCGGCGCTGGAGAGTCTGTTCATCAATCAGAATTTCTTTCAGGTATTTCTCATAAGCTTGAGCCACACCCACCTCGCAGGGTACGCGACTTTGCTAAACAAACACGATGCTGACCGCCAGGCGTCCCAGCATCACCTCATCGCCATTGTGCAGCAGCGTGGGTGTATACGAGTCCAGACGATTGCCATTGACAAAGGTTCCATTGGCGCTGTTCAAATCAGTGAGGTAGAGATGATCGCTGACCAGTTCCAGCCGCGCATGCCGCCGGGATACCCCGCGTTCGATACCACCCAGGGGGACAAGGTCGATGTCCGGGTGCGGCAATGAACCCAGATCGACCCGCCCTACGACCACCGTGGCCCGCTCTGGACCAAATCGCACCGATTCTGTAATACCCCGCACCCGCAGCATCACACTCGAAGGATCGTGAACGAGCGCCTCGTCCTCTTCCTGGGCTGCTTCTTCCAACTGCCGTTTGATGCGATTCGCGCCACCCGGAACAATCGCTGTTTCATTGTTATTCAGATAGGGCAAAATTCTGGATAAATCCAGCGGTGCGGTCTTGCCATGTTTAGAATCAGATTGATCGTTCATTTTCAGGCTGCTAAGTTGTAAACTGACAGATACCTCAATTTCGCATTCAGTATAACATACAACATCGGCTGCACAGACAATGATTACCCTCTCCAAACCCCGCGAAACGATCCGTATCACCTTCGATCACAATCTTGTGCTGGAAGGTCCGGTCGGGACGTCGATCGAGCAATTCCTGATCACGGCGCAGACCATCGCCCCGGATCGCTTCGACAGCCCGATCATGGGCGCGATCATCGATGGTCGGCTGCGCGAACTGGCGCACCCGTTGAAACGCGATGCTGAGATCGAGCCAGTGCTCCTGTCCAGCAGCGACGGGGGGCGCATTTACCGCCGCTCCCTGGTGATGCTGCTGACCACCGCGATCGAGGAATTATGGCCTGACACCAAAGTGGCCGTCAGCTATGCCGTGCCCGATGGCGGCTTTTACTGCAAGCTGCTCAATCGCAATCCCTTTCCGCCAGACGAACTCGTCCAACTGTACGAGCACATGCGCCGCATTGTCGCCGCCAATGACCCAATCACCAAGCGGATCGCCTCGCTGGAGGAAGCCAGCGCCCTGTTCACAGCGCGGGCGGACAGCGACAAGGTACGTCTGCTGGAGCAGCGTTCGCGTGATGATCTGGTGCTTTACAAGCTTCGCGGGCGGGAAGATTACTATTATGGCTATATGGTGCCCACCACCGGGTATTTACAGCTTTTCCGGTTGATTGCGGTCAACGGTGGTTTCATCCTCCAGTATCCCCGCAAAGAGAATTCCACCTCACTGGGGCAGATTTCCGCCTATCGTAAATTGACCAAAGTCTTTCAGGAAGCGGATCACTGGTTACAGCGCATGGGCGTGGAAGACATGGGACGGCTGAACCGGATCGTGCACGAGAACCGCGTCCATGAACTCATTCTGGTCGCAGAAGCGCTGCACGAACAGCGAGTCGCACGCATCGCCGACGAAATCTGGCATAAGCACGAAAATCAGGGCGTCCGCATCATCCTGATCGCCGGTCCATCCTCGTCCGGTAAGACCACGTTTTCCAAACGGCTGGCGATTCAACTGCTGGCGAGTGGGCTGCGTCCCTTCACGCTGGAGATGGATAACTACTTCGTCGATCGTGAGCGGACACCGCGCGACGAGCATGGCGATTACGACTTCGAGTCGCTCTACGCGCTCGACCTGGAATTATTTAATGAACAGCTTCTCCAGTTGATTGCTGGTCAGGAAGTGCATCTTCCCCGCTTTAATTTCCTGACCGGCAAAAGCGAACCGGGTCGCGTCGCACGGCTCAATAAGGGTCAGGTCCTCATTCTCGAAGGCATTCATGGCCTCAATCCGGCACTCGTTCCCAACATTCCCAAAGAGGTCGTCTACCGCATCTATGTTTCGGCACTCACCC
>JAIOHO010000924.1 GCA_019912905.1 Anaerolineae bacterium | reverse complement strand
TGCTGGCCGACTTCGATCAGATTGACGTTGTTCAGGCAGTTCGCCTGGGCCAGTTCCGCCGTGCTGCTGCCGACGTTCCGGGCAATGTTGCCCAGTGTGTCACCGCGCTGCACGAAGTAAATCGGCCAGTCGTTGCGCGGGGCGCAGTTCGCCAGGAAGGTGACGAAGATCGTATCCGTCAGGAACTGCCCGCCATCACCGACACCGGGCGTATAGGCCACGATCGAACCACTGGTGTTAAAAGTAAAGAAGGCATTGAGCAGTGCCTGCCAGGTGCCGTTGCCCTGCGTCGGGCTGGTCTGGACCTGACGCTCGGCCAGCACGCGGTTGTTGCCATCGCGCACCTGCACGATCACGCGCCCATCGCTGATGTTGCGCGTGGTGCCTGTCACCGTAATATTCGGGGCGGTCGTCACCACCGCGCCGTTGGTCGGGAAAGTGATGGCGATGTCCACATCGACCGGAATCGCCCCATACGATACGTTGACGATAGCCTCCGCCTCAACCCGGCCATCCGAAGACTCGGAGTAAGCACGAATGTTGCCGGTCGTCCCGGCAGCGACGTTCACCGCCAGCGACACCTGCCAGGAGCCTGCCCCATTCGCAGTCGTCGGCTGCTGGGCCAGGATATTCCCGGCTCCGTCGCGCGCCTGCACGATCACAGTGCCTTCGAAGATATTATTGGCAATCCCACTGACCATGAATGACCCGTTGTTCGGCAGAATCGCGCCGGAAAGCGGGGTGCTGATGGTGATCGTCGAAGGCAGCGGCGACGAACCAAAGGTGACGTTGATAGTCGCTTCGGCGATCACACTGCCGTCATTGGCCGAGGTTGCAAAGGCGCGAATGTCGCCCGCCGTGCCCGGCGTCACGCTGACCGCCAGCGTCGCCTGCCAGTTGCCCGTACCGCCGACTTCGCTGGCATCGGTCGTCACCGGCTGCTGGGCGAGGATCGCGCCGCCCGAATCGCGCGCCTGAACGACCAGGCTGTTTTCAAACAGCGCCGTGCCCGTACCAGTGACCGTAATCGCGTTGAGGTTAGGCAGCACCGATCCGGGAGCCGGTGAGCTGATCGTGACCGCCGGGGATACCGGGTCCTGGTCGCCCTGCGCGCCCACCAGCCCGACGGGCAGCAGCACAATCAGAATCATCATCGTGATGAATTTGCGCATCGTTCCTCCTGCACAAAGTTTCAAACTCAATCGTAATTTCATTATAGGGGTTTCAACAGGTTTGTGCGGCGGAGGACGGGCGGCGGTGGGCAATCGTTATCGAGTCGTCGTGCTCTCGAATGGCCCCAGGCGAATCAGGCCGTCACCGCCGTCGCCGCGGGGGATGCGCTGCAAGTCCGGCAGGGTGTAGTGGCCGACATCGACCCAGAATGAACTGGCCTCGTCCACGAAAAAATCGCCCATCACGACCAGCCGGTCGCCTATCTGCCAGCGGTGCGCCGACAGCGGCACATCGGAGATGTCGAGCGGCGGCGCGGCGTCGAGCGTCTCGGTTGTGCGCAGGTGATGGAACTGCTGAATCGTGCCCAGTGTGGGCAGCTCCAGCACGCGCCACAGGGTCGAGATGCGCAGGCGCGGCCCGACTCGTCGTGCCTTCCAACCCTCCAACTGCACGCCATCCGTCAGCGCAATCGGCGTATCCAGGAGCGTGAATCCAGCCAGATTGGTCGCGCCGTCATACTCCGTCGCCATAAACGGTTCGGCCCCGGCACGACGCGGGAAAGTCTGCGCAGCCTGGATCAGTCCGGCAGAGTCGATTTCCTCCCAGGCCTGAATCGGGCGCAGCGTCGCCATCAGGTCCGCCGGATAGGGCGGCAGAATCAGCAGCGAATCGCCCTGCACGATGCGATAGTCCCGCCCCCACCATAACGCGGCGAACACTGCCGCCTCGCCATCGACCGCGGGATTATCGCCATGCGTGAAGAACAGCACCGGCAGGTCCTCCGGCACGCTGGCCGCAGCCCGGCGCGTTGCCGCCAGCGGCGTTCCCAGGCCGTTGGGCGTTTCCACCTGCCCGGCCCGATCGAATCCCTGGGCAAGCTGTGCACTCCACGCCAGCGCGACCAGCAGCGTGAGGACGGTGAGCGACAGGGGGTAAAGAGAGTCCGCCCGCCCACGCGGTAGGGGCGACGCTCGCGTCGCCCAGGGAGAGGTTTGGCGTGCCGTTCCACCCCGCAGCACCTGCCCAAGCTGCGTCCCGGTCCCGGCCAGCAGCGCCAGCGCGGGCAGCGCCGCCAGGTGATAATGCACCCAGACCGGCGTGCCATGCCTCATGAAAAACAGCGGGGAAGCCGCCAGCCACGCCAGCACGATCTCTGCCAGCAGCGCCGACTCGCGAGGCGGTTCAGGGACACGCCGCGCCCGAATCAGCAGGCCGATCAGCGTGATCAACCCGGCCGGCAGCAGCCCGGCCACGATTAGCGCGACCCATACGGAATCCGGCGGCTGGAGGTCGCCGAGCAGCAGGAATCCCCAATCCAGGCCGAGCGCCAGCTGCCCAAGCTGCGCCCAGCCCAGCAGGTCGATCTGCGCCGGGCCGCCCAGAGCCGACCGATACTGATCGAGGATGTCCGGTCGGCAGCAGGCCACCTCCATCACGAACGGCAGCAGCGCCAGCAGCGCCACTGCGCCGCCAATCAGGACCGGAAGCCAATATCGCCACCAGCGGAAGCGCACGAAAAAATAGGCTGTCGGCAGAATCAGCGCGGCCCCGGCAAAATGCACCTGGAAGGCAAGCCCCGCCAGAAACACATGCGCGCCAATCGCCCAGCGGCGTCCCTGTGCGGCCCCCAGGAAAGCGGTCCAGGCCCAGGCCAGACCCAGCACCGGCAGCAGATCCTGCGCCCAGATGCTGCGTGAATACAGGACGGCATAGGGCGAAGCGGCCAGCAGCAGCGCGGCGACAGTCGCCGCCCACACGCCCCAGGCCCGCCGCGCTAACCCCCACGTCCCGGCTACAGTCAGGAGACTCAACACGCCGGTGAACTGGGTCGCCAGCAGCGGATCAGGTGACAATACATACGGCAGGCTGTAGACCCAGGCCGCCGCCGGGAGGTTGGGCACGCCAACCGAGGAGGGCATCCCCAGGGCCGCGAACTGCCCGCCGCGAGCCATGTCCAGCGAGATCAGGCTCAGGCGGGCTTCGTCAAACGCGAAGGAATTGACCCCCGGCCAGCCCAGCCGCAGCAGCCCCGCCAGCAGCAGAATCGCCACCAGGGGAATGTACTGCAATGCAAGGGCAGGACGACGACTCAATCACATGCCTCGAACTGCGTCAGGTCGATCCACCACAGGCCGCCGTTCAGCCCATTGGCAGCCAGGGCCAGGGTCTGATTATCAGGGGACAGCCACAGCCAGCCGCGTTCGTCCGTCGCCAGGTTCAGCGGCAGAGCCGTCAGGTCATGAAGCTGTCGCGAATCCGGGTTGTAACATTGCAAGCGCGCTTCGCCCTCCACCGGACGGGCGATGTAAATCCAGCGGCTGCCCTCCGGCGTGATTTCATAAAACGGCGCAGGCCAGTTGTTGCCCGGCGGCTCGGCTTCAAACATGGGGATCAGGTTGTCGGTGGTCGTCGGCTTGAGATAATAACCGGTCCCAGCGTCGCCCGTCGTGGTGATGACGACCCCGCGCCCGTTGGCGGCAAAGCCGGGCACACTGATCGAGGGCAGCGCCACCATCGGATGCTGGCTGAACTGCCGCCCATCGGCGTTAGCAACCAGATAGCGCACCTCGTCGCCATAACCGCCGTGATAATAGGCCAGGAACGTGCCGGAATTCTTGTGCCAGTTGATACCCTGGAGGCTGATGTTGAACAACTCGTCATAGAGCACCCGCACGAACGAGCCGTCCGGCTCCACTGTCGCCAGGGTGTTGAGGTCGGTCTGATACACGGCCCGGCGGCCCCCTGGCGCAAAGCTGAAAAATGAGCGGTTGAACAGCGCCGGATCATCCAGGCGGATGGCGGCGCGCAGCGCATCGGTCACGTCCGCCGCACGCGGGTGGGTGATGGGTTCGGTGATTCCGCTGGATCGGTGATATTCGAACCACGCACGGTTGGTGAACACGTCGCGCCAGCAGCCGCTGCTGTAACGCAGCGAGTCGCCGTCGATCCATTCAACATCCACCACTTCGGCACTCGACAGGCGCGTGATGCCGGGCAAATCGCCCGCTGCTGCGGTGAGGGTGGCAGGGGTCGTTTCCCCCTGCGCGATAATCTCGACCCGGTCGATGAGCACATCCGCTTCAAACAGGTCGAGCTGCACGCTGAAGGGTGCACGCTGATCGGGCTGCAAGGCGAAATCCGCATCCAGCGCCTCACCGCAGGCCCGCACCAGATACCCTAATCCCTCGCCGATCAGATTTTCATCAGCGTCGTACACTTCGGCGGAAAGGCGGATATTCTGGTAGGCGTCAGCGCTCTCGTTGGATAGGGTGCCGATCGCAAACGACTGTTCCAGGCCAAACAGGTCGAGATGATTCGTGACCTGCACCTCTTCCGCGGCCAGATCATCCGTCTGTGCGGTCACTCCACCGAAAACAAACGCGGCCCACAACCCTACCCCTAATCCAAGCATCCAATGGCGCATCGCGGCACTCTCAATCATCGAAGGATCGGAGCGATTGTAACTGCCCGGTCGGGTTTGTCGAGGGGAAATCCGGCATACGGCAGTCCCGGCGGATGCGGTACACTGGGCGCATTCGGTCCAGCATGACGCGCAGGAAAGGGGCGGCGATGATCCGCTGCGGCATTGATTCCATCGAGATTGAGCGGGTGGAGGCAGGCATTGCCCGGTTGGGTGAGCGTTTCCTCAACCGCTTTTTTACCCCCGGCGAACGCGAAGACTGTGGCGATCAACCGCACCGGTTGGCCGCACGGCTGGCCGCCAAAGAAGCCGTTGCCAAGGCGCTCGGCACCGGCATCGGCGATGTGAGCTGGCGCGACATCGAGGTGCGCTGTAATAACCCGCGAGGTCGCCCGACTCTGCATCTGCACGGCGCGGCGGCGGCTGAGGCTGCCGAACTGGGGCTGACGGAGTGGGACATCAGCCTGACGCATAACCGGGCCTATGCCTCTGCCGTTGCAGTCGCCACATAAGCGTGTCGGGCAAAATTGGTATTCAGGGGGAGGATCTGCGGCCCACCGGCCTGATCTCGAATTTCCAGGCAACATCCTCACGCAGCGGCTCCACCCGCAGCAGATGCCGACCAGCCCGATTCACGACGAACGAATCGACCCCTTTCCCGCGCTTAAGCAAAATCGTAGTGCTGTCGCCCGTCGCGCACTGAATCAATTCCACTTTGATGAGGCTGTCCCCAGGAAACTGATAGTCGATGCGGTAGGTACTCTCAATGAGC
The DNA here is from genome assembly GCA_019912905.1 of Anaerolineae bacterium. Classification (GTDB taxonomy): domain Bacteria; phylum Chloroflexota; class Anaerolineae; order Aggregatilineales; family Phototrophicaceae. Next base: position 7,262 of record JAIOHO010000924.1, on the reverse strand, counting down.
CTCTCCGCCTCCAGGCGAGCTTCGCCGGTTCCCTGGAAGCGCAGCGGAAGATGGACATCCGGGTGACGATCATCGAGGGGCATCCGGGTGCGCCGCGCCGCATAGATGCCCAGCGCCGTGAACAGGCCAAAGCCTATCAGGGCAATCAGCACGAGGTCCGCAAGCTGCGCCGCCGTCTGGCTCCCCTCCATTCCTCCCTCAAGGGTCTGACCGGAGCGTGTGTGGTTCAGGAATAGGGGCGGGTCCGCCCACCCCCGCAATCCTTCGTCTTACAGCAGGCGTTTGGCCGCCTGAACCACCGCATCCGGCGTCAGGCCCAGTTTTTCGTAGATGACCTGATACGGCGCGCTGGCCCCGAACCGGTCCAATCCGATGGCGATGCCCTGGCTGCCGACATATTTATGCCAGCCCTGGGTCACCCCGGCTTCGATGCTGACCCGCGCCGTGACCGCAGCGGGCAGGACACTTTCGCGATAAGCGGCGTCCTGCGCGTCGAACAGTTCCCAGGAGGGCATCGACACCAACCGCACCTGGATTCCCTCCGAGCGCAGGCGCTGGCAGGCTTCCCGGGCGATGTGGACTTCACTGCCGCTGGACAGCAGAATCACCTGGGGCGTCCCGTCGCAGTCATCCAGCACATACGCGCCGCGCGCCACGCCTGCGTGAATCGACTCGGCACCGTCGAGTACCGGCAGGTTCTGGCGGGTGAAAATCAGCGTCACTGGACCGTCCAGGGTCATCGCCACGTGCCATGCGGCCACCGTCTCGTTGGCGTCCGCTGGGCGAATGACCGTCAGGTTGGGAATGGCCCGCAAAGCCGCAAAATGCTCGATGGGCTGGTGCGTGGGGCCATCCTCGCCCAGGCCAATGCTGTCGTGGGTAAACACGTACACCGTCGGGATCTTCATGAGCGACCCCAGACGAATGGCGGGCCGCATATAGTCGCTGAAGGTCAGGAAGGTCGCAGAATAGGGTTTGATAATGCCACCGTGCAGGGCCAGGCCGTTGACGATGGACCCCATCGCGTGTTCGCGTACGCCGAAGCGCAGATTGCGCGCTGCGGGATGCTGAGGCCCGGTGTATTCCGCGCCGCTGATCAGGGTGCGCGTGCTGCCAGCCAGGTCCGCATCGCCGCCGATGAAGGTCGGCACGTGCCTGGCGATGGCATTGATCGCCACCCCATTGGTGACGCGGGTCGCCACGGCCTTGTCGCTGGAAGTGTAGGTCGGCAGATCGACGTCCCAGCCTTCGGGCAGCAGACCGTTCATGACCAGATCCCATTCCTGCGCCAGTTCCGGGTATTTCGCCGCCCATTGGTCGAACACGGTCTGCCAGGTGCGTTCCTGCACCGCGCCTTTTTCCACCGCCTCCCGGAAATGCTCCAGCGCGTCGCCGGACACGTAAAAATCTTCCTGCGGCCAACCCAACGCTTCTTTGGTCAGCTTGACTTCTTCCGCGCCCAGCGGCGACCCATGTGCCTCGCTGGTCCCGGCCTTGTGGGGGCTGCCAAAGCCGATCGTCGTATGAATGGAGATGATGGTCGGTCGGTCTTTGACATTTTTGGCCTCGACGATGGCCGCGCTGACCATTTCCGCGTTATTGCCATCTTCGACGTCGATCGTGTGCCAGCCGTAAGCCTGATAGCGCTTGAGAACATCTTCCTTAAACACCATCTCGGTCGGCCCATCGAGCTGGATGTGATTGTTGTCGTACAGATAAATCAGTTTGCCCAGGCCCCACAAACCCGCCAGCGAGCCTGCCTCGGCGGACAGCCCTTCCTGCAAGTCGCCATCGCTGACCAGGGCATAGGTGTAATGATCGATGACGTTGAGGCCATCCCGGTTGAAGTGTTGGGCGAGGAACGCTTCGGCCAGCGCCATGCCGACCGCATTGGCGGCACCCTGCCCCAGAGGGCCAGTCGTCGTCTCCACGCCGGGGGTTTCACCATATTCGGGGTGGCCGGGGGTTTTGCTGCCCCACTGCCGGAACTGTTTCAGGTCATCCAGCGATACGTCATAACCGGTCAGGTACAGCAGCGCATACAGCAGCATGGAACCATGCCCGCCGCTGAGGACAAAACGGTCGCGGTTGATCCACTTCGGATTGTGGGGATTATGGCGCAGGTGGCGGGTCCACAGGGCATACGCCATCGGCGCTGCACCCATCGGCAGGCCAGGATGACCGCTGTTCGCTTTCTGAACGGCATCCATCGCCAGCGTGCGGATCGTATTAATCGCCAGGTTTTGCAGGTCGTTACTCAAGGTGTGCCTCCTGGGTTCATTTAGTTTGAATAACGTTCCAATACTACCCCATAACGGCGCTGCCCGCAGGGGATGGATTTACGCTACAATAGGGACGTTCATCAGTAGGAGAAATACACCATGCCTGCTTCGGCTTACCATCTCGCCCAGGTCAACGTCGGCTATACGCGCGCACCGCTGGATGATCCTCTCATGGCCGATTTCGTCGACAACCTCACGCGCATCAATCACCTGGGCAGCCAGACGCCTGGCTTCGTGTGGCAGCTCACCAACGATCAGGGGGACTCGACGTCTTTCCGCTTTGACGGCGATGACGACCTGCTGATCAACATGACGGTGTGGGAGTCGATCGAGGCGCTGTACGAGTTCACCTATAAGAGCGGGCACGTCGATTTTTTCCGCCGCCGCCGCGAGTGGTTCGCAACAATGGAGCGGCCCCATCTGGTGCTGTGGTGGGTACCCGCCGGACATCAGCCCACGCTGGAAGAAGCCGCACAGCGCCTGGCCCATCTCGAGGCACACGGGCCGACTCCGCTGGCCTTCACCTTCAAGCAGCGCTTTACCATCGAGGAAATGCTGGCCGCTGCGCCCCAGCCTTCGGGCGATTGAGGGCCTTTCCAATCATCCGGGGTGGGAACACTGCCCCACCCCCTGCAATCCTTGTACGCACTGCTACCAGATCCCCGGCAGCAGCCTTGAGCGCGTGCGCTGTGCATATTCGGCGTAACCCGCCAGTTCGCGGCGCAGGGTCCGGTCTTCCCGAACCGTGCGGTAGAGAATGGCAACCATGACCAGGGCACCGGGCACGAACGCCCACCACGTGCCCAAAATCAGCGGGGTGCCGATCATGGTCAGGATAACTCCGACGTAACCTGGGTGGCGCACGAAGCGGTACGGGCCGGTCGTAATTACCTGATGACCCCGGTCCTGCTGGATGCGGACGGTCGTCTCGAAGTGCCGGTTTTCAAGGACGGCGCTGAAAGCGAGGAGATTGCCCAGGACAAACACGATGATCCCCGCGAAATGCAGGTTCAGGTTCATCGGCACAGACCACCCGTAGCGCACATCCAGGCCCGCCACCACCGGGATCGCCAGCCAGGGCAAAGCAGCCACCCACACAAAAACCTTGTCCCAGCCTTTGGTATCGGACCGGGGCTGCCCGCGCACATTGACCAGTTCAGGGTTCTTGGCGATTAGAAAAATGCCATTGATCGTCAGGATGGCGACGTAAAGCCCAACATACACCCACCCCCATACCCAGTCGATCCGCCCGGCGGCAATAAACAACAGGGCGCTCAGCAGAGCCATAAAAATCATGAGGGTCAGGATGCGCAGGATACCGTAACGATTCAGGCCCTGTTTCGGCAAATGAACCATCGTGGTCATAGGACGTGCTCCTGGTTTATTTAGCGTAACTAATCATCAGTTTAGGTTAATCTAATATGAGACGCCCCCCCACAAAATGGGGGTTCAAAGGCGGACATCGCGCCTGATCCAGGACATAGCGCGTTTTTCTCAAACTCCTTACAATGAGTCGTATGCGCAGAGTCGGGTTGGGGAGGTCAGGTCTCATGAGATTCCGGATTGGCCTTTTCATGATGTTGGTGCTGGGGTTGGCGGCCTGCGGCAGTGACAGCCCGCCGACGTCCGGTGAAGCGATCGCCTTTGAGGATACCTGCAACGACGGCAACAATGGCAAACGGCTGGCGGTCGAGGGTTATCTGATTCTGCCCGACTCGTTTACGGACAGCACCAGCGTCGTCCTGCGGCTGTATGAAAGCGCCGACCTGAGCGGGCCGCCGATCGGCGTGCAGATCAACTTTGGCACCGACCCCAATCGCATCGAGAAGGTTCCGACGTCGTACACCGATGATGATCTCAAAGTACATCTGGCAGATGGAAGTGTGGTCGGCTATACCACGCTTGTTCGCGTATCCGGGTCGGTGTATTACCCCCTGGTCGGCCAGGACTTCGTATGCGGGCTGGAAAATCCGTTGGTCGAACGGGCCAGCTAACGTACCAGACTCACCCGAATCCGAGCAGCCTCCAGCGGATATGGAGACTGGCCTTTGACGCTCCCCGGCATTCCCACTAGAATCGCCGCAAGTTGGGAGCGACTATGCCGTCTTTCTACACTATCCTCGGACCGCTGCAAATCCAGACCTTTACGCTGGTGCTGGCCCTGGCCGTCGCGATCAGTGCAGGCTGGGCGGTCTATCGCACCTCCGGCAGGCCCGGCCCGCTGGTCGATACCTGCCTGGGCGGGCTGATCGGCGGAGTGATCAGCGCGCGTCTGATTCACGTCCTGCTCAACTGGCCCTACTTCGAGTACAACACCCGCGAGATTGTGCGCATCCACGCCGGGGGATTGGACTGGCATGGCGCGTTATTGGGGGGCTTGATCGGCCTGGTTGCGGTGGCGCGCTGGCGGCAGGTCGATTTTCCGCGCCTGCTCGACGCGCTGACTCCGGTCCTGCCGCTGCTGATGCTGGCGGGTTGGTGGGGCTGCCACGCGGCGAACTGCGCCTACGGGGTCGAGGTCGATACGCTGGCGAATTATCCGCCGCTGGTCGTGGCCGAACTGCCCGACGTCTATGGCATCCCGGCCCCGCGTTATGACACCCAGTTGTTTGGGCTGATCTGCGGGCTGCTGGCTGCTGCGCTGGTGGTGGTCCTGTTCTGGCGCGGCTGGCTGCAAGGGCGGCGTTTCTGGCTGATTCTGGCCCTGTTGAGCCTCAGTATGTTCGCCATCGGCTTCTACCGCAGCGACTATGCACTGTCTATCGCCGGGCTGCGAGACGACCAGTGGCTCGACCTCGGTGTGCTGATCGTGAGCGCCGCCGGAACCCTGCGCGCGAAGCCCGGTTGAGTCCATCCCCCCTGAATTTACCAATCAGGCTTTGCGTCTTTGCGGACTTTGCGTTACACCTTTCTTTTCGACAGGAAGTGAGCCAGGACTATGCACTACGACATCATGCTCCGCAACGGGACGATTTATGATGGCAGCGGGAACCCGCCCACCGTCGGCGACCTCGCCATTGGGGGCGATCAGATTGCCGCCATAGGACCACTCGCAGACGCCAGCGCCACGCTGGAAATCGACGTTCAGGGCCTGGCCGTCGCACCAGGATTTATCAACATGCTTAGCTGGTCACCCGAATCTCTGATTCAGGATGGTCGCTCGCAAAGTGAAATCCGCCAGGGCGTGACGCTGGAAGTCATGGGCGAAGGCGAGTCGATGGGGCCGTTAAGCGCTGCGATGAAGGCCAAAGGCCCCGGCTCCTACATGGCCCAGGGCGACATTGTCTACGACGTCGAATGGACGACCCTGGGCGAGTATCTCGAATGGCTGGAAAAACGCGGTGTGTCCTGCAACATCGCCTCGTTCGTTGGCAGCTCGACCCTGCGCATCCACACCATCGGCTACGACGACCGCCCGCCAACCGAGGCGGAACTGGCCGAGATGAAGCGCCTGCTGCGCCAGGCGATGGAAGAAGGCGCGATGGGCATGTCCGCCGCGCTGATCTACACCCCCGCTTTTTACGCCAAAACGGATGAACTGATCGAACTGGCGAAAGTCGTCAGCGACTATGACGGCATGTACATCTCGCACATCCGCAGCGAGGGCAGCGCCTTTCTCGAAGCGCTGGACGAATTCCTGACCATCGCCCGCGAAGCCGACGTCAGCGCCGAAATTTATCACCTGAAGGCTGCCGGGCGGTCGAACTGGCCCAAGATGGACGCCGCCATCGCCAAAATCGAGCAGGCCCTGGACGAAGGGCTGCGCGTCTCGGCGGATATGTATACCTATCCTTTCTCTGGCACCGGCCTGGACGCCTGCATCCCGCCCTGGGCGCACGAAGGCGGCCACAGCGCCAAGATTGCCCGGCTGAAAGACCCGGAGATTCGCGAGCGCGTCAAAGCCGATATGACCAGCCCTTCCGACGACTGGGAGAATATGTACGCGGAAAATTCCCCGGCGAACATCCTCTTGGCCGGTTTCCGCCAGCCGCATCTCAAACACCTGCAGGGCAAGACGCTGCTGGAAGTCATGGAAATGCGCGGCAGCCAATCCGCCAAAGACACGATCATCGACCTGCTGATCGAAGACGACAGCCGCATCTTCACCATGTACTTCAGCATGGCGGAGGACAATCTGCGCAAGCAGGTAGCGCTGCCCTGGGTCAGCTTCTGCTCGGACGCCGAATCGCAGGCTCCCGAAGGCGTCTTCCTCAACTCGATTCCCCACCCGCGCGCCTATGGCTCATTCGCGCGTGTGCTGGCGAAGTACGTGCGCGAAGAAGGCATCGTTCCGCTGGAAGAAGCGGTGCGCCGCCTGTCGGCTTTCCCGGCGTCGTGCCTCAAACTGGACCGGCGCGGGTCGCTCCGTCCGGGATTCTTTGCCGACGTGGTGGTGTTCGACCCGGAGAAGATTCAGGATCACGCCACGCCGCAGGACCCTCAGGTGTATGCCACCGGCATGGTCCACGTCTTTGTCAACGGTGAGCAGGTCCTGAAGGACGGCGAACACACCGACGCCAGGCCGGGGCGTTTCGTGCGCGGTCCGGGCTGGACCGGTGCGCAAGCAGAGTAGAAACGAAAACTCATGAATTCTGAACCTTCCGTCAGCCCGCTCAAAACCCTGCCGCGCAATGTCTGGGTGATGACGGCGACCAGCTTTCTGACCGACGTCTCCAGCGAAATGATCCTGACGCTGCTGCCGCTGTTCCTGGCGAACGTCCTGGGAACCCCGGCAGCGGTGATCGGGCTGATCGAAGGTATCGCCGAGACCACCGCCTCCCTGCTCAAGATTATCTCCGGCTGGCTGTCGGATAAACTCGGCAGTCGCAAGGGGCTGGCGGTGCTCGGTTACGGGTTGTCGGCCTTTTCAAAACCGTTCCTGTATCTCGTCACGGCCTGGAGTGGGGTGCTGGCGGTGCGCTTCGCGGACCGCGTCGGAAAAGGGATTCGTACTGCGCCGCGCGACGCCCTGATCGCCGA
>JAIOHO010000923.1 GCA_019912905.1 Anaerolineae bacterium | reverse complement strand
CATCGAGCCGGGCAGCGCCGTCCTCATAATAGACTCGCACATCAATGGAACCATCCGCCAGCGTGAAATGAATGGCATTTTCGATCAGGTGGCTGATGGCATGTCGCAGTTCGTCCATGTTGGCCTGAACCACCGGGACGGTCGGGTCGGCATGCATCTGCAAGTGCAGGCCCTTCTTCTGGATCGCTTCCCGCTGCATTTCCGCTTCCTCACGCGCCAGCACGTTCAGATCACACGGCTCCATCAGGGGGCTGTTGAGGGACGAGGCGACCCTCAGGTTCTCTAATTGTTTCGTCAGGCGCACGACCTGCTCCGAAATATGTGCCAGGCGGACAGGCACACTGCCATATTCTTTCCGTAGGATCAGTTGATTAACCAGATAGCGATTGGTTTCGATGATCGACAGCGAAGTCCGAAAATCGTGCGACACGGCCCGGAAGAATCGATGGACCAGGTCAAAGCGGGCCTGCGCCAGCGCCACGGCAAATTTCTGATCCTGGGCGAACTTCTCATCGGTGATGTCCTTCGCCACGCCGTACAACCGCACGACACGCTGTTCGCTGGCGTCCCATACCGGGCGGCGCGACAGCCGAAACCAGCGCACACTGCCATCTTTGTGAATCAACCGGTAATCGTCGTTCCGCTCCTCTCCCGCCAGCACAGCTTTTAGATGCGTTTCGACAGCGGGCTGGTCTTCGGGATGATAGAAGCGGAGATTGGCGTCATTCATGACTTCATCTTTGTCATAGCCCATGATGCGCGTGAACGAATCGGTGAGCCACTCGCGCGTGAAGGTGCCATCCGGTTCGACCCGGAAGGCAAACGCATAATCGGAAATCATTTCCGAAATAATGCGATAACGCTCTTCGCTCTGGACCAGATCAGCCTGTTGGCCGGCATCCAGTCGTTCCCGATAGCGCACAATCAGCATCGTCAGCGCGGCCAGCGAGATATTAAAGATGAGCGGCCCCAGGACCACATCGCGCAGTTCGACGCTGGGATGCAGCCCGCCAAAGGCCAGCATCGCGATGACCTGCCCGGCAAGCAGTGCCAGCATGACTTCGGCTGGCAGGAAGGCGCTGACAAAAACGATCGTGACGGCCAGGTAATACAGCACATGCAGGCTTGCTTCGCCTCCCATGACGACGGCGGCACCCAGGATTGAAATGGTCCCCAGAATCGCCAGCAGCAGGACCACCAGTCGATAGTGACCTCTTCGGCTGAGGCGGTAAAAGACAAACACCATCCCCACCTCGATCAGGCCGTTGACCGCCTGGGTTTTCGACCAGACATCGACCGGGCCTAACAGCAGGGGCAGCAGCGCGATTGGGAGACCGACCAGGATCATCGTGAGCAGCAGTGAAGACAGCAGTTGAGATTGGCGGCGCAATCGGGCGTCCTGCACGGTCGGGTTCGCTTCGGTCAGCGTCCGCCACAGCGCTTGTAGCCAACTCAACACAACCTGGAGTCGATTTCGCATTCGGGAATTCAGCCAATCCATCTGAAACGTTCGTGTCCTTGTATTATAGATTGCTATCCAGGTTGCATCGTTAAGCCGAAAGATAGAACGTGAAGCGCTTCAATGCAGCCTGGTTTAACGGCTTGATTAAGATGCAGGCATCTCATCGTTCGATTCTGTAATACAATCATACCAATGATCATAAAGCCTGTCCTTGAAACGATCGACCTGACCAAACATTATCCCGGCAAACTGGCGCTGGATCGGCTCAACCTGAGCGTGCAGCAGGGCGAGATTTTTGGCTATCTCGGGCCGAACGGCGCTGGCAAAAGCACGACGATTCGCCTGCTGATGGACCTGATTCGACCATCCGGGGGCCGCGCGCGCATCCTGGGTATGGATACGCACCGGCAGTCGGTGGCGATTAAGCGGCATATCGGCAATCTCCCGGCGGAGGTGCGGCTGTGGGATCATCTGACCGGCGAACAGGTCCTGCGCTACCTGTGCAGCCTGCGGCCCGGATGTGACATGAAATACACGTTTACCCTGGCCGACCGCCTGGGCCTGGATGTGGGCATTCCTGTACGTGATTATTCGACCGGCAACCGACGCAAACTCGGTTTGATTCAGGCGCTGGCCCACCGCCCGACGCTGCTCATCCTCGATGAACCGACGACCGGCCTGGATCCGCTGGTGCAGCAGACCTTTCATGATCTCATGCGCGAAATCCGCAGTGAAGGCCGCACGGTGTTTCTCTCGTCGCATATGCTGTCTGAAGTGGAAAGCATCTGCGACCGGGTCGGCATTTTGCGGGATGGCCGCTTAAAAGCAGTCGAACGCATCAGCGACCTGAAACGAGTCCACTACCGCTGGGTGACGCTGAGGACTACAGGCGGGCGCGACCCTGACCTGTGGGCTGTGCTGCCGGGCGTGGACAAAGTCGTGCTGACGGCGGACGCGGTCCGGCTGCGCGTCACCGGTTCGCTCGATCCGATGATCAAGCAAGCGGCAGCGCTGACCGTTCATGACATGAACATCGAAGAACCGGATCTGGAAGACATCTTCCTGGCCTTCTACGGGGACCATCATGACTGAAACCGCGCATGACTTCTCCGCACTGTCCATGCTGCCGCTGCCGGATACGCGCCCTGGCGTCGTGTACTGGCGCACGCTGCGCGACAACCTGCCGGGGGCCGTGGCCTGGGGATTGGGCTACAGCGTCCTCATCGTCGTGGCAACGGTCCTCTACCCGCTGTTGGACAAGAGCAACACCGTCTTTACCGTGTTGAATGGGTTGGGCCTGCTGGACAGCCTGTCCGCCGGTCGCAACCTGGAGGATGTGACCGGGTTCGCGGGCTACCTGGCGCTGCAAGCCATGAGCTGGGGACCGCTGATTCTGGCGATTTACCTGATTCCGCAGGCACTGCGGGCCATCGCCCAGGAAGAACGACAGGGCACGCTGGACATCCTCCTGAGCACACCCATTTCGCGCTGGCGGCTGCTGGTCGAAAAGACGCTGGCGATTGCCAGCTCCCTGGCGCTGATTCTGGTAATCGTCTGGGTAAGTATGCTCGCCAGCACCCAGGCGCTGGTCGATGTCGATCTGGAGTTTACACATACCATCGCCAGTATATGGCATCTGATGCCGATTTCGCTGGTCGTGCTGAGTGCAACCCTGCTGCTGTCGGTGACGCTGCGCGAAGCTCGCAAAGCCGGGGCGATCGCCACGCTGTTCGTGATGGTGAGCTACTTCGTGCGCGCCCTGTCCGATTTCACGCCGACCCCGCTGCTGCTGACGCTGCGGCAGGCGTCCATCTTTTCGTATTATCGCAGTGTGGCCGCGTTGGGCCAGGGCTTTCAGTGGGCCTACGACATCCCCCTGCTGCTGCTGGCGGGCACGCTGTTCGGTCTGGCAATGGTTGCCTTCCAGCGCCGCGACCTGGGTGTCTGACTCAGCCGCGAATCACCCGCAGCATTTCGCTGCCGCCCTTCATAAATTCGTAATCGACCGGGACGATCTCAAACGTGCAGTGGGCGAAGGTCGGGTCCTGCATCAGGCGGGCCACAAACGGCGAGCGCTGGTAGCGCAGGTTGATCAGCGGGAACAGCCGTACCTCGCGCGAGGTGACCCGCAGCAGTTCTTTCAGCGTGGCCTGATGAAAATCATACGTCAGGTGTTCGTCGTACATCAGCAGGAAGTGTGAGGCCAGCGCGAGCGTAAATTGATCGTCGGCAAAATCCGTCGCCGGATACGCCGCCGGGACATAGCGCCGGGTGCCCTGTTCCCGGTAATCCGCCACAAAGCGGGTATAGGCTTTTTCACGCTCCACCGTCAGCGCCGCCACATCCGCAAATTGATCCCAGACGTACATATCCGCCACCGCCGGAAGC
>JAIOHO010000922.1 GCA_019912905.1 Anaerolineae bacterium | reverse complement strand
CAGGATCGATTGGCGTGTCGGCCATTACCACACTCCTCGCATAATCTTGAATGTGCTCAGTATAGCGGCAGGCCATCAATCGCACAACGCCAAACTAAGCTGCATCCAACTACGACCTCTGTCATGTTTATGGGCTTACGCCGCCTGTGTTCGTGTGAAATGTTTGCTTCAGCCCACCAAAGTCTTTATACTGTATGCAAGTTTTGGCATAAGGCAGAAAGGTTTAGCAGGACTCTATGTAGAAAGGATAAAGTATGATCGGGTTCATCGACGTAAGTGCCATCCTATTGGGATTGGTCTTTGGCATCGTGTTGTCGGCTTCGATTGTGATGTTTCTCATCCATGCCACCATTCATACGCCGCAAAGCGATGAAGATTCATCCCGGTTCGCCCGCTTCGGAGCGTGGAAACCGATCTCGAAGTATGAAGGACGGCGGACGTATCTGTATGTGGCAGGTCATGATCCGGATTTTGAGTGGTAATTAGAACATAAATTGGCGTCAGAACTAAATTTAGAACTGCGAGCCTGCTGCCTTTTCAGTGCAGGATTGTTCACATGTGAGATTATCTTTCAGGCAGCGATGATCGATGACGCAGTTAGACATCCGCCCGCAGGTCTATGAAAAAATTATTGAACGAGCCAACCAGACCGGCCAATCAGTTGAAGAATGGCTGGCATGGATGGCGGTTGGAGAAGCGAATCCTTCGGAACTCAACGCCTGGTTTGTCCGGTTGATTGCGCATGATCTGCGCACCCCCCTGGCTGCAATTGTCACTTCCTCGGATATTCTCAAACATTATCACGACCGCCTGACCGACGAGCGCCGCGTGCAGCATCTGGATACCATTCAGCTTCAGGTGCGCATGCTCAACAACCTGCTCGACAACGTAATGGTCATTCAGAAGCTGGAAGCCGGGCTGCTGGCCTGTGAAATGGCAATTCGGAGTCTTGAAACGGTGTGCCGGAAAGCAATCGAAGATGTGGCGATGGTCGTCTACTATCCGCCAGAGATCACCTTCCAATTCCAGAGCGACAGCGATCGCCCATTGGTCGTGTTCGACGAACGCCTGATGCTTCTGGCCCTGCTCAATATCCTGATGAACGCCATCCAGTATTCCCCAGAGGGCGCTCGGGTCGATATGTTCCTTACCGTCGATGCGGATCAGGCGGCGATTCAGATTCAGGATGAGGGCATCGGTATCCCGCCGGAGGAGCAGGCTGCCGTTTTTGAACTTTTCTACAGGGCCAGCAATGCCAAATCGGTAGGCGGCAAAGGGTTGGGGCTGACAGTTGCGCAGCGGATTGTGCGCCTGCATAATGGCACCCTGACGCTCGACAGCATCCTGGGTCAGGGCACCCGGGTCGTGATGTCCCTGCCGGTGAGCCGCGGCGATGCGCCGCTAGCGATGCGTTAGCCGCTGTTCCAGATCGGTACGGGACATCGGGCCGTGATGGGCGTCAATGTAAATTTCAACCGGATGTTCCAGCAGCATCTCCATCATGGCGTAGTCGGGTGTGTCGCCCGGTTGTCGCAGATGCGGCGGCGGATAATAACAATCCCCCAGGAAGAGTACACTCCCAGCATGAATAATCATCGAGTCGGCTGCGTGCTGTCCGCCGATATGCTCCAGGGTGAGGGTCAGGTCATCCACTTCCAGTATCATGCGGTGGCTAAAGGTGATGTGCGGCAGCGCCAACCGGAACGTGCTCCAGTCGTCCACGGCCCGGTCGATGGCCCGCAGCACCGGGGCGCGCGCCGGATTGAGGGACGCTTGTTCCTGAATAGCGTGGGCATTCCAGGGGTGACTGCCATAACGGTCGAGCAGGAGCGCGCGGCACTGATCGTGCGCGGCGATGAGGCTGCCGGTCCATACCTGACCGCCAAAAGTATGATCCCAGTGATGGTGGGTGTAGAGGACGTATTGAACGGGCGGCGCATCCATCTGCCGCAGGGCAGTGCGGATCTGGCGTGCGTGGCGTGGGCCGTTACCGGCATCCACCAGGATGGTCGCGTTCGTCGTCGTAATGATGCCGACGCCTGGCTGAGTAGTTTCTGGGGTGGAGTCGGGCGGATAGAACCACATGTGCTCGAGGATGGGTTGGAGTGCTTCGGCCATATCCGTATTGTCCGCTGATGTGTCCTGTATCATCTTACAGGCAGGCGCGCAGCGAGGCAATCAGCTTTCTATCGCCAGATCGCAGTGGAGGCTCTATACTAGGCGTATAGTGGCTTTCTCGTGCAAAGTGTAAGATCCATGACAGACGAAAACCTGATCCAACAGGCGGCGGCGATTCTGCGCCTGGCTCATCATCTGGCGGTGCTGACCGGCGCGGGCGTGAGCAAGGAATCCGGCGTGCCGACCTTTCGGGATGCCCAGGAAGGACTGTGGGCGAAGTATAACGCCGAAGAACTGGCGACCCCGATGGCCTTCGAGCGCAGCCCCAAACTGGTCTGGGATTGGTACGAATATCGCCGAGAACTGGTGCGGCAGGCGAAGCCGAATCCCGGCCACGTCGCGCTGGCCCACTTGGGGCAGTATTTCCCGGCGCTGCGGGTCATTACCCAGAATGTCGATGATCTGCACGAGCAGGCGGGCAGCCATAATGTCATTCATCTGCACGGCAATCTCGCCCGCAGCAAATGCTCGGCCAACTGCCAGGGCGACCCTACCCTGATTGATGTTGCCCGGCTGACGCTGGATTCCGATGAAGTTCCCCCCAGATGTCCCCACTGCGGCGCGTATGTCCGGCCCGATGTGGTCTGGTTTCACGAGATTTTGCCTGCCGATGCCATACAGGATGCGACGCTGGTGGCGCGGTTATGCGATGTGATGCTGGTGGTGGGGACCTCCGGTCTGGTGCATCCGGCGGCCAGCCTGCCTCAGATCGCCAAACAGCGCGGCGCGAAGATCATCGAGGTGAACCCGGTGGACAGCGCCATTACCCCGCTGGCAGATATTAAATTGGACGGCCCGTCTGGTTTGATTATTCCTCAGCTTGTCGAGGCGCTCGAAGCCAATGCGTAAGGCGCTTCTGGGGTGGTGTTTGCTGCTGCTTATCGTCGGTGTGGCACAGGCGCAGGATGTGCCGCCGCCGGCGCAGGTGTTTCTCGAACGCGGTCAGCCGGACCGTCTGCAATTTGTCGATGGGCTGACTGGCGAAACCCGCACCGTCGAGGTGAACGGCGAGCGTTATACCTTGTTCGGGCGTGGGGTGATGTTTTATGATTCCTCGGCCAACCGTGTCA
>JAIOHO010000921.1 GCA_019912905.1 Anaerolineae bacterium | reverse complement strand
CTTCTCGCCGGTCGGGTTGGCATTTCAGCCCGGTACGGATGTGCTCTACGTCAGCAGCCGTCTGACGCCGTCGCAGGGCGGGGCGCTGTGGCGAGTCTCGCCGGGGGCCGAGCCGGAACTCGTGCTGGATAATCTGCCGTGCTGCTACAGCCTGATCGACAATCAGCCGCAGGGAATGGTCTTCGGGCCGGATGGCTATCTGTACCTGGGCGTCGGCGCGCTGACCGATCACGACGAATCCCCCACACCCAAGACTCAGGCGTATGCCGATCTGAATCCGTTGGAAGCGTCGATCCTGCGCATCCAGCCGCACACCGGCGCGGTCGAACCTTATGCTCAGGGCCTGCGCAATCCGTATGACCTGACGTTCGATTCCAGCGGCCAGTTTTTTGCGACGGATCAGGGATTGGTGAGCGGGCCGGGTGACCGGCTGCTGAAGGTCGAACCCGGCGGGCATTATGGCTGGCCCTACTGGAGGACACGCGGCTGCGAAGCCTGCCCGGTCAAACCGGCGGGCATCGACATTCTGCCGGACGCGGCGGTGTTCCCGCCCTACAGCATTCCGCGCGGTGTGGTGGCTTACACAGGCACCCAGTTCCCCGCCAACCTGTTCGACAGCCTGTTCGTCGTGTTGTGGAACGGCACCGAAAACGCTCAGCGGGTGGTAATCTTCACCCCGCTCAGCCTGGCAGGGGCCGGTGAAAGCGGCGAGATGCCGCTGGGCGAACCCTTTATGACCGGTCTGATTCGCCCGGTGGATGTGGCGGTCGCACCGGATGGGTCCCTGGTCGTGGCCGACTACATTTACGGCCACGTCTGGCGCGTGCGTTATGCCGGTTAGCCCTCGTCCCGCGAACGGATGATCAACAGCGGGTGTTCGGCCCGGTTGAGCACTCCGGCGGCGACGCTGCCATAAAACATGCGGGCCAGCCCGGTGCGTCCATGACTGGCGATGGCGATCAGATCGGCTTGTTCGGCTCCGGCGGCGTCGATAATCGCCTGGACGATCGGGCCATAACGCACGCTGATTTTGACGTCGATGTGGCGGGCTGCCAGCTCGCCCCGCTTGGCTTCAAGGTAACGTTCAGCCTCGTCTGCTTCCTGCTGGATGAGTTCGCGGGTCACATCGATCGGCATGCCCTCCATTCCGGTCATCGACGCGACCGGGTCCACCACCCGCAGCAGCACCAGTTTGGTGCCCAGGCACTGCGCGAGACCTTCGACGTGTGGCAGAATCGCCTCCGCCCGGCCAGAACCATCCAGTGGTACGAGTATGGTGGTATACATCGAATCACCTCCTGAAGTCCGTGTCACAGACCATGATAAGGTGTTCAACCTGCGGAACGGATCACTCGTCCGATTCAGGCAGCCTGCTTACTTCCAGCCTCGTTCGACTGTTCACAGGCTGCCAGAGGCGCGTATCCCGTCGCCGCAGGTGTTACAGCCAGTTCTCTCTCCACCGCATCCTCAGGCGCTGGCCCGGCGTTGGGTCAGGCCAGGACCTTATGCGTGTCGGTGATTTCGTCCAGCAGCGCATGCATCTCCGGGATGCTCAACTGCTGTTTGGCGTCGCTCATGGCAACCGGCGGGTTCGGATGGCATTCGAACATCAGCCCGTCCGCACCGACGGCTTTGACCGCTTTTGCCAGCGGGATGGCGATGTCACGGCGGCCTGCCGAATGCGAAATATCGCCCACGACCGGCAGGTGCGATTCCTGTTTGAGCAGGGCGATGGCGCTGATGTCGAGCGTGTTGCGTGTCCAGGTTTCGAAGGTGCGGATGCCGCGTTCGATCAGGATCACATTCGGGTTGCCGCTGGCGACGATGTATTCGGCGGCATACAGGAAGTCCTGAATCGTCGCGCCCATGCTGCGCTTGAGGATCACCGGTTGGCGCACCTGGCCCATGGCTTTGAGCAGGAAGCTGTTCGACATGTTGCGCGCCCCGACCCAGAACACATCCACATAATCACTCATCTGCGAAACCAGGCTCATGTCCATGATCTCGCTGACGACGTACATGTTGTACTTATTCGCCACCTGCCGCGCGATCTTCAATCCTTCCAGGCCCAGCCCCTGGAAATCATAGGGCGAGGTGCGCGGCTTCCAGCCCATGCCGCGCAGGAAGCGCACGCCGCGTTCGGACAGCGCCGCCGCTACTTCGTCGATCTGCTCCACACTTTCGACGGCGCACGGCCCGCTGATGATGGTGAAATCGCTGTTGCCGATCTGGGTGCCGTCCGCCATGGTGATGACGGTGTGCTCATCAGGCGTGTGCTTCTGCACGCGGATCTTCTGGCGCGCTTCCTTCTCCTCCAGCGCCAGCGAAGCGCGGAAGATTTCGCGGAACAGCGCCTGAATCGTCTCGTTGCTGAACGGGCCGTTGTTCGCCTGCTGGAGTATGGTCAGCATCTGTGCTTCACGTTCCGGGTCATAAAACGAGGTGCCCAATTGCTGCTGCACGGTGCCGATTTCCGAAGCCAGCCGCGCGCGCCGGTTGAGCAGGTCCAGAATTTGCAGGTTGATGTCGTCCACCTGCGAACGCAGTGCCTGCAATGAATTGTCAGCCATGATATTTCTCCCCACAAACGCTAAGATGTCTTTTTGAGCGATGTTTAGACGGATTATACTTCCCGCAGGCAGCATTGGCTACATCAGACTGCGCCGTTCCAGGGCAGAATTAGGTCGAGTGGCCGATGTCACCCGGCCCACAGGGTCGTTTACAATAACCAGTCAGCCGTTAGCTTAAAGCGCGATTTACCCGGAGTGAAAACGTCTCGGCCTGAGTCGTTCCTTCAAACCGTGCAAGGGGCTGCCTGATGAACGTAAGTGAACTTCTGACACACCTGAGCCGTATCTTCTTCGTGGTGCTCGCTGTCCGCACTCTGATTGACTTTCTGGTTTATCGGGACCGGATTCGCCGCGATATTGCCCTGGTGTTTTTGTGCCTGACTTCCGGCATTCTGATCGGCTTGTTCCGGGCGATTACGGGGTGGGCGCTGCCCTGGCTGTCCCAGGTGAGTACGGTGGCGCTGCTGGCCCAACCTTATCTGCTGCTGCAACTCGTGAGCTATTTTCGGCCCGTTCCCCGGCTCGTTATGAGGGGCGCGCTGGCCGCCATGATCGTTTCCTGGGCGCTGGTGCTGGTCGTGGGCAGTCCGCTGCCCGCCTGGGCGGTTCTGGCGGTGATCGCGTATTTCGTCATGATCGATGGCTATGCGATTATGGCCTTCATCAGGGGCGCTTTTGCCAGCGTCGGGGTGGTCCGCCAGCGCCTGCGCTTTGCCGCCGCCGGTTCGATTTTCCTGGTGGCCGCCCTGGTGGTGGCGGGGATCCGGAGCGCGCTGCCCGATCTGGCCGCCAATGCGACCTCCGCCATCCAGTTCATGGCGATGCTCTCGGCGCTGACCTACTATGTCGGATTTGCCCCTCCCCGCTGGCTCCGCCAGGCATGGCAGCTAACCGAACTGCGCGATTATCTTCAGCAGATCCAGCGCTCTGGCGATGGATCGTCTACGGACATCCTGCGCCAGCTTTATCAGGCTGTCACGCGAGCGATGGGGACGCACCGGGTTGCTGTAGCCTTGTGGGACCAGGCCAGCGAACAGTTGGCGCTGCAAGCGTCCGACGGTATCCCCTCCCTGCCGGACCTGAATCTGGAGGGTGTCATTCGGCGCGTATGGCGCGAGCAGGAAGCGCAGGTCGTCTCCCGGTCCAGCAGCCTGGACAATGCTGACCGGCACATGATGAAGGCGCTCGCTGCGGAGCCGCTGCTGGTCGTCCCGATCACGACAGGCCCGCGTGCCCTGGGCGTGCTGGTGGTCTTTCTGGAGCACGGTTCCCTGTTTGTCGAGGATGATCTGCGCCTGCTGGCGGTCTTCACACAGCAAACCGCCATCGTCCTGGCGAACGCCGCCATGCTGGAAGAACTGCACCGCCAGACGGAAGCGCTGGAGGAGAAGGTTCAGCAGCGGACCGCGGCGTTGCAGCGCTCGAATGACGAACTGCGCCGCTTTGCGTATGTGGCATCCCACGATTTGCGCGAACCGCTGCGCACCGTCAGCAACTATTTGCAGTTGATCGAGATGCGTTACGCCGATTTACTGGATGACGAAGGCCATGAGTTTTTCGCTTTTGCAGTGGGCGGTGCGAAGCGGATGCGCGACTTGATTGACGCGCTGCTGGCTTATTCGCGGGTCGAGACCCAGGTGCATGAGTTCGTGCCAGTAGACTGCCAGGAAGTGGTCGATGAGGTCTGCCAGCAGCTTCAGGTTGCCATCGACGAGGCCGGGGCGACCATCATTCATGAGGGACTGCCGCAGATCAAGGCGGACAAACAGTTAATCCTCCAACTGTTCCAGAATCTGATCAGCAACGCGCTCAAGTACCGCGGCGACCGCGAACCAGAAATTCACATTGATGCGACCCGTCACAAAAAAGAATGGCGCTTCTGCGTGCGTGATAACGGGATCGGCATCGAAGCGCAGTATCTGGAACGTATCTTCGTGATTTTCCAGCGCCTGCATCACCAGACGGAATATCCGGGCACCGGCATCGGGCTGGCGATCTGTAAAAAGACGGTCGAACTGCACGGCGGGCGCATGTGGGTTGAATCGCAGGTGGGCGAGGGGAGCACCTTCTATTTCACGATTCCCGCGTAAACGGATGAGAAGGGGCACGATCCGCGCCCCGGCTCCCTGTAGGATGATGATCGGTGTCAGGCGGAATGTGGGTTGAGGTCCTGCGCGGATGGCTCTGATAAAAGGCGCTGACCCAGGCGAATCAGACGCAGGCCGAGGCGGGCTGTCAGCACTTGGCGAACCGATAGGCGCTGCAACTGTGGATGGTCGGACGCCTGCCACTCCTCTTGGAGTATCCACACATACAAGACATTCTGTAAGAACATGCCTGGGTCTGACATTACTCATTCCCCCTGAATTGATAGAACATCTGTTTCTATTATCTCAGGGGAACCTGTCATCTCCTGTCAGCTATTTCGATGATTTGTGAAAATGATCACGATCGAGGCGGCAGCTCACCCATGAGCACCAGTGCGTACGGCCCGCTGGTGCGCTGGTCGAATGCGGTCAGGGTCACATCGCGCAGGGCCGGGGGGCCAGGAGGAAGCACCAGACCAGCATCGAAACGGTCCGCCGTGATTTCGGCATCCTGCTCCGCAATGTAAACGGCCAACCCCTCCGGCGAAGGCACTCCCTCACAGCCGCGCCGTCCGGCATCGTCACAGATCGCCCCGGCGGTCGTTTCGTTCGTCCAGTGGATGGACGGGTCGAGCCGCGATTTCGAGTCGGCGACCATATACAGAGTCAGCGGCAGCGCACTCGCCAGCGGCCCCTGTCCGATTCGGATGCCGTCCTCGTCGCCCGGCTCGATGGTAAAAGCCTCGATGAGCGCCAGATAGCGGCCTGGGGAGGCGTTGGCGCTGCCGATGGTGAGCGTCACCGTCCCGACCGGCGCGGCGCTTGTTATCAGCAGCTGCGCCGTGTGATCCGTGTAGACTGCCGGATCGGTCAGGGTGATGGGGTCTTCACCGGGGAGCGCATAGCGGTTGCCGCTCACCCCCTGGACGTCGCGGGAACAATCGGTCAGGTCCACCGCGCTGAACTGGACGCGGATCACTGGCTCGAATCCATCCAGGCCGTAGACGGAAATCAGGTAATAGGTCGCCTGTTCGGGGTCATCGGCAAATTCGATGGTGGCAGCATTGGCGGCTTCGTAATCCTGGCAGCGGAAAGTCACTTCCTGATAGGCATTTTCGCGGGCCGGGACTTCATTGGCCCGCCGCACGCGCAGCGCATAGGGGCCGTCGGACGTGCCATTTTCGTTGCCGACGCGGGTGGCGACGAGGGTGTATTCACCTTCCTGCTGCACGGTGTACTCCAGTGAAACCGATCCGCCTGCCGTGCCATCGTCACTGCGCGCGACGAGTGTGCCGTCCGGATCGAGGATGCCCAGCAGCGGCTCCAGCATTTCGCGCGCCTGCATATCGACGACGATCACGTCGCCTTGGGCAGCCTGAATATGCCACCAATCCCAGAAGGCGCGCTGGGTGAGATCATCGGTTACCGAGTCATCATAGTTGATCGGCTCGGACAGCGGCAGATCGTCCTGGGCGAACAGCGGGCCAACCAGCAGCAGCGCGATCAGCGGTATCACCAGCTTCAGGCTCATGAGTCCCTCGAAATTGTCAGTTGCGATTCGGGCGAGGCCCGTACAGGCATTGTAGCACGATCTCCGCCAGTGCCCGCAGATTGCCGCTGCCGATTGAGACGGCTTGGAGATGGTGGGAGCAGGTGCTTGACAGAAATGCAGAATCTCCCTATCATGCATCTGAATGAACACTCATTCAAATAAATGAATGGATATTCACTAATGCCAGAACGTAAAACAGACCCGATTCAGGAACTGCTGATTCGGGCCCGGCGCGACCAGATACTGGATGCGGCGACGGCGGTTTTCGCCGACAAGGGATTCCAGCGGGCGACGATCCATGATATTGCCCAGGCTGCCGGGGTTGCCGATGGGACCATCTACAACTATTTCGAGAATAAGCCGGCGCTGCTGCTGGGCATCATGAACCGCCTGAACGAGACCGAGCGGCGTGAGGGGGACCTGGCGCAGGGGACTCAGATCGACCTGCGCGCTTTTTTCGAGGCGTATTTCCGCCAGCGGCTCGGCTTTCTGGCGCTGGATCATCTCAAGGCGTTTCAGATCGTCCTGTCCGAAGTGCTGGTGAACCCGGAACTGCGGGCGCTGTACATGCAGCAGGTGGTCGAGCCGACCTTTGCGATGGCCGAAATCCAGTTCAACCGGCTGGTCGAAGCGGGCAGGATTCGGCAGGTGAATGTGCCGCTCACCATGCGGGTGATGGCCGCCACTTTTCTGGGCTTGTTGTTCCTGCGCGTGCTCGACGATTCGAGCCTGAATGCACAGTGGGACGACCTGCCTGATTTGCTGACGATGTTGTTTTTGGATGGCCTTGTCTGAGGCCGGAGGAGAGACGCATGAACCGCCTGACTTCCGTAAACATGATCAGCGCCTGACCCGGCTGCCGTCGAGTCCCAAAATAAAAACAGGGGCACCCCATCATGGCGGTGTCCCTGTGGTATCCGAACAATTTGCTGTTCAGGACGATTACTTGAC
>JAIOHO010000920.1 GCA_019912905.1 Anaerolineae bacterium | reverse complement strand
CTGCTGTTGGATGGTCTGGTGGTTCCGGCGGCACAGGCACTGATGAATCTGTTTGGAGGTTAGCCGCGATGGAAATCTTGTTCGCACCCCCAGTCACCTTCCTGATCTACCTGCTGCTGGTCGCCATTCTGTCCGGTGTGGGGCGGCTGCTGGCCGGACCCTCTCACCCCAACGCCGCCAAATCCAGCATTTATGCCAGCGGTGAAGAACCCCTGCCCGGCGCGCCTGTCCCGGGCTACCGCCCGTTTTTTAAGGTCGCGCTGTTCTTCGCCGTTCTGCATCTGGGGGTGATTGTACTGGCAAGCGGCGGAGCCTCGGCAGGGCCGGTGCTCTACCTGGTCGGATTAATGACGGCCTTAGTCGCCCTGATCCTGGGCTGAGGAGGCGCGATGGATACCTTTCTGAAAGAGGGGCGCTGGTCACAGGCGCTGGAACAAATCAAGCTGTGGGCGCGCCTGAACTCGCCCTGGGTCATTCATTTCAACAGCGGCTCCTGCAACGGCTGTGACATCGAGATTCTGGCGACTCTCACACCCTATTACGATGTCGAACGTTTCGGCATCAAACTGCGCGGCAGCCCGCGCCACGCCGATGTTCTCATCTGCACCGGGCCGGTGACTCGCCAGGCACGCGACCGCCTGCGGCGCATCTACGAGCAGATGCCCGATCCGAAATTCGTCATCGCGGTCGGTTCGTGTGCCCTGTCCGGCGGGGTCTTTGACGGCTGCTACAACGTCGTCGGTCCTATCGACGCAGTCATCCCGGTGGATGTCTATGTGCCGGGGTGCCCGCCCCGCCCGGAGGCCATCATCGACGGGGTGGTTCAACTGCTCGGCAAACTTCAGCAGGGAGCCAGGCCATGAACGCACTGGAACAGGCTCAGGACATCCTGGCGGCCTGGGTGCAGGCATGGCACACGCCGGAAGACAATCGCTTCGACGCGCAGGTTGCTCCTGCTGACCTGATCAGCACAGTCCAGGCGCTGGACGATCACGGATGGGGCTATCTGGTGGCGATCACCGGGCTGGATCATGGAGCCGAAGCGGGTGAAATGGAAGTGCTTTATCACTTCTGCCGGGGGGCGGCGGTGCTGACGCTGCGGGTGGCGATCGCACGCGGGCAGGCGGCGGTGCCCAGCGTCTGCGCCATCATCCCCTACGCCAGCGTGTTCGAGCGCGAACTGGCCGAGATGTTGGGGGTCGAAGTCTACGGCACGCCCGACCCATCACGCCTGTTCCTGCCGGATGACTGGCCGGAGGCAGTCTATCCTCTGCGCAAAGATGCGGAACTGGATTGAGGTGCGCAATGTCCAAGGAACAATTTACCATACCCATCGGCCCCCAGCACCCGGCGCTCAAGGAACCGGGACACTTCACGCTCACCGTCGATGGCGAGGTCGTCACCGGCGCATCGGTGCGGCTGGGCTATGCGCATCGGGGGATCGAAAAAGCGGTGGAAAGCCGCAACTGGGTCCAGGACCTGTACCTGCTCGAACGCATCTGCGGCATCTGCTCACACATCCATGCAACCGCTTACTGCCTGGGGGTCGAGAAACTGGCCGGGGTGACTGCCCCACCCCGCGCTCAGGCTATCCGCGTGCTGGTGGCTGAACTCGAACGCATCCACAGCCACCTGCTCTGGCTGGGCGTCGCCGCGCATCAGGCCGGATTCGATACGCTGTTCATGTATTCGTGGCGCGACCGCGAAACCGTAATGGAGGTGCTGGAGCAGCTTACCGGCAACCGGGTGAATTATTCGGCAAACCTCCTCGGCGGCGTCAAGTTCGACGTGGACACCCGCGTGCTTGAAACCATCCTGAGCGGGCTGGACTTTCTGGAGACGCGCACCCATCACTATCTGGATATTGTCAGCGGGGATCGCATCTTCTTGCAGCGCACACGCGGCATCGGCATGATGACATCCGAACAGGCCGAACGGCTGGGAGTGACCGGGCCGACTGCCCGCGCCTCCGGGGTGCGCCGCGATATTCGGGTGGATGCGCCCTACGCAGCCTATGACCGTTATCCGATTCAGGTGGTGGTCGAAACGACGGGTGATCTCGAAGCACGCTTCATCGTCCGCCTGAAGGAACTGCTCGAAACCTACCACCTGATCCGCACGCTGCTGGACGGGCTGCCGGAAGGGGACCTCAAGACGCGTATGCCGCGCCGCATCGCGGCTGGTGAGACGATCAGCCGGGTGGAGGCGCCGCGCGGCGAGTTGTTCTACTTCATCAAAAGCGACGGCGGCGACCAGCCAGCCCGCATCAAAGTCCGCACGCCGACCCTCAGTAACATGGCCTCGGTGACACAGTTGGCGGTCGGGCATCAACTGGCGGATATGCCCATGCTGCTGACCGGCATCGATCCGTGCTTTTCCTGCAATGATCGCCTGACCACCGTGCAAACCAGCGGCGAATCCGAGACATGGACCTGGGAGAAGCTGCGGCAGTATGGCATCGCCAGTTACCGGGAGAGAGGGTGATATGCTCGCTTCGCTGTTTGCCCTGCTGATCTTTCCGGCGGGCCTGTTCGTACTGGTCAACGGCCTGGCCTATCACTGGATCGATCGCAAACTGGTCGCCCGGCTGCAAAATCGGGTGGGGCCGCGCTGGTTCCAGCCCGCCGCCGATATGGTCAAGCTGCTGGCGAATGAAGAAGTCCTCCCCACTGGCGTCGATGCACGCCTGTTCACGGCGCTGCCGGTCGTGGCGCTGGCTGGGGCGCTGGCTGCCATGATTTACCTGCCGATTGCTGGGCTGCCGCCGCTGTACAATTTCCCCGGCGATCTGATCGTTGCCGTCTACCTGCTCAGTCTGCTGACTTTGTGTACCGGGCTGGCAGGCGCAATCTCGAAAGATCGGTTCTCGATCATCGGGGCAACCCGGGCGCTCACCCAGTTGTTTTCCTACGAAGCGCCCTTTCTACTGGCGCTGCTGGGACCGGCCTTTGCCGCCGGAAGCTGGCAGATCAATGAGATTATGGCCTACACCAGCAGCCAATGGCTGATCCTGACTCAGCCCGTCGGCTTCGTCGTGGCGTTGATCGGCTTGATGGGCAAACTGGAAATGGCCCCGTTCGATACGCCTGAAGCCGAAACCGAGATCGTGGCAGGCGCGATGACGGAATACAGCGGGCGCGGGCTGGCCCTGTTCCTGTTAGGCCGCGAGGTCGAGCTGGTCGGCGGCCTGACGCTGATCGCCGCCTTTTATCTGGGGGGGATCAACAATCCGTTCGATTACGCGCTTAAGACGCTGGTGCTGCTGCTCGGGGTGGCGGGCGTCCAGACGCTCATGACCCGCCTGCGCATCGACCAGGTCGTCGGTCTGTGGTGGCGCTATGGGGCGCTGCTGGCGCTGGGACAGTGGCTGCTCCTGCTGGGACAGAGGATGGGCACATGAAGATCGAGACGATGCTGCGCGACATTATCCAATCGCTGTTCCACAAACCTGTGACCGAACTCTACCCCGCCCAACGCCAGCCAACCCCGCAGCGACTGCGCGGGAAATTGCGCTGGAACCCGGAGAAATGCACCGGCTGCTGCCTGTGTGTCAAAGACTGCCCGTGCAGCGCCATCGAACTGATCACCATCGACAAGGACAACAAGCGCTTCGTCATGCGCTACGATGCCGGGCGCTGCACGTTTTGCGCCCAGTGCGTGCAGAACTGCCGCTTTAACTGCCTGGAAATGTCCAGCGAAGACTGGGAACTGGCCGCGATGGATAAAGCACTGTTCACCGTCACCTATGGCCGCGAGGAAGATGTCCAATCACTCCTGGGATGTGTCGCTCCAACAGGCGATCCGGCGGGCGAATAAGCCCCGTCCTCGCATCGCGGTCGTGGGCATCGGCCACGAACTGCGCGGCGATGATGCTGCCGGAATCATGATCGCGCGTGGCTTGCAGCGGGTGTCTAGCCCGACTCTGATCGTTGTCGATGCGGGTCCAGCCCCGGAGAATTTCACGGGCCTGCTGCGCGCTTTGGCCCCGGATGTCGTGCTGCTGGTGGATGCCGCACAGATGCAGGAACCGCCCGGTACGGTCCGCCTGCTGGCAATCGACGGCGCACAGCCCGACAGCGCCAGCACGCACACACTGTCACTCCACCTGCTGGCGAATTTTCTGCGAGCGACCCTCGACGGTGACATTCTGCTGCTGGGTATTCAGCCGGAGCAGGATTCATTCGGCACAGGGCTGTCGTCTGCGGTACAGCAGAGCGTGGACCATATCGTCACAGTGCTGCCGGACATCGCGGCTGTGGAC
>JAIOHO010000919.1 GCA_019912905.1 Anaerolineae bacterium | reverse complement strand
GCCAACACCGTACAGGGCAATTACATCGGCACCAACGCGACCGGCACGGCGGCCATCCCCAACGGCTATTATGGTATTCTCGTCATCCATTCGGATAACGTGATCGGCGGTACCACCGGGGTAACGGTCGGTGGGCCGTGTAGTGGAGCCTGCAACCTGATCTCTGGTAACACGTGGGATGGCATTTATATCCAGGATCAGATTAGTAACGAAGGCATCGAGGCGGATTACAACACGATTCAAGGGAACTTCATCGGCACCGATGTGACCGGTACTTCCGCCATTCCCAATGGGAGGAGCGGTATCCTGCTCTATAAAGATACCAAGTTCAATCTGATCGGCGGCACAGATTCGGGAGCGGGTAACCTGATCGCCGGGAACACCCGTCATGGCATCGAGATCAATGGGGACATCGAAACCCGCAGCAACACGATCCAGGGCAACCGCATTGGCACCAACGCAGCAGGTACCGCCAAAATCCCGAACGGGCAAAACGGTTTCCTGCTGGCTGCCGACACGACGCTGAACGTCATCGGCGGCAGCGATTCTGGCGCAGGCAACCTGATCTCCGGCAACACGCTGGCGGGCATCAGCCTGAATGATGCGCGCAATAACACCATCGAGGGGAATCAGGTCGGCACGAATCTGGCAGGCACCACGGCCTTGAGCAACGGCGGCGCGGGCATCAGCCTGGCGAATGGCGCAGATACCAACCAGATCGGCGGCGCGGACTCCGGGGAATCGAATCTGATTTCCGGTAACGGGGGCAGCGGCGTGGTGATCGACGGGTCCGGCACGAATGCCAATGTGCTGGCAGGCAACTTCATCGGCACTGACGTGGCGGGGATGACGGCGATTGCGAATGTCAGCTACGGCGTGCAGATTAAAGGTGGCGCCGACCTCACTGTGATTGAGAATAACCTGATTTCGGGTAACGGCGGCACCGGGGTGACCATTCAGAGTGGCATCAGCCAGGACAATTCGGTGACCGGCAACTATATCGGCACGAAGGTAGGTGGAACGGCGGCCCTGCCCAATGCCGGGCATGGGGTCGAAGTGGGTGGGGACTCCACCCTCGTCGACGGCAATGTCATCAGCGGCAACACCGGCAGCGGCGTGTTCATCACCAGCACCAGAGATGTGTCGATCCAGGGCAATATGATCGGCATGGCGGGCGATACGGTCTCGCCGCTGGGGAACGGCCAGCACGGTATTCGCATCACCAATTCCAACAGCAGTCTGATCGGAACCCTCGCCCCCAACCGGATCGGTGCCAATGGAGCCGATGGGATTTACGTCGAATCCGGCTCGTGGAATCGCGTTGACGGCAGAAACGAGTTTCGCAGCAACGGCGGCCTGGGCATCGACCTCGGACCGGATGGCGTGACCCCCAACGACAGTGGAGATGGCGACAGCGGCGCGAACGGCCTGCAAAACTTCCCGGTGTTTACCGAGGTCCACGCGGTTGCGCCGAACCTGGTCCTGAAAGGGACTCTGAACAGTGCGCCGAACCAGACCTTTACGCTGCACTTCTATCAGAGCCAGATCTGCGATCCGTCCGGCTATGGCGAAGGGGAGGTATCCATCGACGCCGATACGGATGTGACCACCGATGGCAGCGGCAATGCGTCCTTTACGGCACAGGCCGCCTGGGACACGGCCATGAACGACCGGTTTATTTCAGTCTTTGCCGTCGATACCAGCGGGAACACATCGGAGTTTTCGACCTGCGAGGCGATCACACCGTTCGTCGCTACACCCGCCAATTTCACGGCAACGGTCCTGTCCGAAATCGACATTCAACTGGCGTGGGTGGATCAGTCGGTTGACGAAACCGAATGGATCATCGAACGCTCGCTGACCGGCAAGAATCAATGGACCGAATTGACGCGTTTCGAGACGGAGGACGACACAGGCACAGGCGCAGTGGTGACTTATGACGATGCGACCTTCCTGTGCAGCCGGTCCTATGATTATCGCCTGCGCGCCTACAACGAAACCGGCGGTTTTTACTCGGTCTATACGCCGGTGCAGACCGCCGTGCCCAACTGCCCGGCGCTGAATCCACCCGATGATTTCACCGCGGTGGCGTCCTCGCCCAACCAGATTGATCTGGCGTGGACGGATACCGACATCAACAACACGGAAAATGGCTATCGCATCGACCACTCGACCGATGGCGGTACGACCTGGAAACTGCTGCTGATCGTTCCCGCCAATACGGAGGCTTATGCCCATACCAACCTGATCTGCAATACGGGGCACAGCTATCGTCTGCGGGCGGTCCGCAGCGACGACAATGCCTTCTCCGACTATACACCGGTTCAGACGGCGACCACACTGACCTGTCCCGCACTGGCGGCTCCGCTGAACCCGGCGGCGAACGCGCTGTCGCGCAGCGAGATTCAGTTCTCGTGGGAGGATGGTTCGCCGGGGCAGACGACACGCTTTGATGTCG
Source organism: Anaerolineae bacterium (assembly GCA_019912905.1). Taxonomy (GTDB): domain Bacteria; phylum Chloroflexota; class Anaerolineae; order Aggregatilineales; family Phototrophicaceae. The sequence goes on along the minus strand of JAIOHO010000919.1, from coordinate 1,624 downwards.
AGCGCTCCAGCGATGGCACGACCTGGGCTTCGCTGACCGGCGTGGCCCCCAGCACCACCCGCGTGATCGACACCAACCTGGCCTGTGGTCAGGCGTACTCTTATCGTGTGCGCGCTTTCCGGGTGAGTGATGGCAGCTACTCGGCCTACTCATCCGAGGTCAGCACGTCCACGAACGCATGCGCGGCGGCGGTGACCCATACCGTCGGCCTGTATCAGGCAGGAATCTGGCAGTTCTGGCAGACGAATGCCGGCGGATCACCCGCGATCACCTTTAACTTTGGCCCCCAGCAAACAGGCTGGCAGCCGGTGGTGGGGGACTGGGACGGCGACGGCACCGATGGCATCGGCGTCTATCAGAACGGCGTCTGGCTGCTGCGCAACGCGACCTCCGGCGGCTCGGTGGATGTCACCATCGCCTTCGGTCCGGCGGAATCGGGCTGGCAGCCGGTGGTGGGGGACTGGGATGGCGACGGCACCGATGGCATCGGCCTGTACAAAAACGGCCTGTGGCTGCTGCGCCAGACGGCGACCAGCGGCTCACCCACGACGACCTTTGCCTTCGGCCCGGCGGAATCGGGTTGGCTGCCGGTCGCCGGGGATTGGAACGGCAGCGGACTGGCGACGGTCGGCCTGTACAAAGATGGGTTGTGGCTTCTGAGCAACCGGATGCCCGCCGTGTCGGATGTGCCGCCGTTCGTCTATGCTTCGGTGGGCTGGGTGCCGGTGGTCGGCGACTGGAACGAGGACCGGCAGGAAACGGCGGGGGCCTATCAGAACGGCGTGTGGCAGCTTCGCCAGAGCAACAGCGGCGGGATGCCGGATGTCAGCTTTGCGGTGTCGGTGGGCGGCGGCTGGCAGCCGTTGGCGAGTGTCTATGAGGGCGGTATGGGGCCGCTGTCGATCCTGGCGGTCGCGCCCACCACATCTGCTCCGGCGACGAGTACGCTGACCGCGACTCCGGTGGCTACGGTTGAGGTTACGGCCAGCGTCGAGCCAACGGAACTGCCGACAACCGCGACCGAGCCGGTCGAGGTGACGGATGAAGCCTCGCCGGAAGCAACTCAGGAGGTGGTCGTGCCGGATACCGCCACGCCGACGCCGACCCCAACCGAAACGGACCTGCCCACAGCCACGCCGACGGAGGAACCGACGGCGACGCCGGTTCCAGCCCAGTCGGATTCGACCGAGGAACCGCAGTCATAGGGATTCGACCGCCGGTCAAAATTGAGTATTTCGCAGGAGTCGTCCGGTAGGGCGGCTCCTTTTATGTCAGCTTCCAGTGCGCTTATGAGGGTTTGAGCACCGCGCCGAGCATCCCCTGCGCATCGGCCAGTCGGGTGCGGGCTTCGGCGGCGTTCACCCCCAACACGGCCATGACGATAGCGGGCTTCACTTCGCTGCCCGTTTGTTCCAACAGGGCCGCCGCTTCTTCGGCGCTGACCCCGGTGACCTCGCTGATGATGCGCCGCGCGCGGTCGGCCAGCTTCTGATTGCTGACGCGCACATCGACCATCAGGTTGTTATAGACTTTGCCCAGTTTGATCATGGTGGCGGTGCTGATCATGTTGAGGATGAGCTTCTGCGCCGTGCCGGATTTCAGCCGTGTTGAGCCGGTGAGGATT
>JAIOHO010000918.1 GCA_019912905.1 Anaerolineae bacterium | reverse complement strand
GCATCTGCATCGGCGGCGCGACCAGGGCGGCAATCGTTTCGGCATTGTTGATCGCCAGTCGTTTGGGTACCAACTCGCCGACGACGAGGGAAAGATAGGTGATGACCAGCACGACGATCACTACGCTGACGGCGGCACTGCGTGGGGCCAGGAATGGGATTTTCTCGATGAACGGCTGGATAGCTGCTGAAAGTGTCGATCCGCCGATGGCCCCGGATAGAATGCCGATCAGACTGATGCCAATTTGTACGGTCGAAAGGAAGCGGTTGGGTTCATTGGCAAGCGCCAGTGCAGCTTTGGCCCCGGCATCCCCTTCTTCAGCGCGCTGCTGAAGCCTGGCCCGGCGCGCCGAAATCATGGCGGCTTCGGACATGGCAAACACGCCATTGACGATGATGAGGAGGAAAACCAGCAGAAATTCGATGACCAAACGACTGTGCCCTGCACTTGCTGCTGCTCATTATATAGCAGGCCTGGGCGGTGTTCCAGCCTGATTGACCGGGGAGTTAGACCAGCAGATGGTCAATCAGCGTGAGCAGTTGGCGGATGTCGAATGGTTTGACCAGATAGCCGTTGGCTCCATGTTCCGTGGCTGACCGGATCAGGGTGCTGTCATTGCGACCGCTGAGAAACACAAACGGGATATCGGCGGTCTGCGGGTCCAGGCGGAGGGTGTCGAGGATGGTGAAACCATCGATCCCAGGCAGTCGGATGTCGCTGAGGATGAGGTGAGGCTGGAAGGACCGCACATGATCGACCGCGCTGCGGCTGTCACTCGTGCTTTCGACGAGGAAACCCTCGAATTCAAGCAGCTCGGACAGGTTGGCAATCATGTGCTCGTCGTCTTCGATAATGAATACTTTTCGGTGCATGGTAACAAACAGCCTGTAGGCTGCTGACCTTTTCTTTCGGGCAGAACACGGCTCAGGTTATTCCGAAACCTCAGGTGTGACCGCCGGTTCAGATAAAGTGTCGGCGTCTCTCAACGAATCGGCTTCGGGTGTAGAGGCTGGGGCCGTCACCGCCGCACCCGGTAGCTTAATGACATTATAGCGGGTTATATAGGAGAAGATTCCTAAAGATGTAGTCAGCAGCCACAGAATCAGGGTCAATCGCATGGTCCAGCGGGCCGCTTTGTACCAGTATTTCTGGAGATCGCGCTCCCCGCGACGCCTGGCGCGGGCCACACCGATGTCTTCCATCAGCATTCGAATCACGATGTAAGTCGCCAGCAGTTGGGCCGGCAGGCCGAAGAGGGCATGAATCGAGGGCAGCAGGTAGCGCGGGTTGGTGGGCTGGCTGCCAACATTGGGCGCAACGTCGGTCTGCAAGGCGGCCCACATGAGAAAAGCGATCAGCACCCAGTTGACCACGGTCACCGCGATCATCAGCCATTTATGATGAGGGCGATGCAGGCCGCGCCGCGCGGTGATCCATCCCGCGATCATGGCTGGCGCGAGCAGCAGAATATAGGCGATCAGGGTGACATCGGCCAGAAAACTGGCGCCCGTGCCCAGAAACCCCGGTGGTTCCAGAAAGAGATTCATGCGACCGTCTCCAATGATGTGGTGTGTCCTTATCGAATCGATAGCGGCGGCGGGGTAAGGCTGCGATGCCAGTGCCTGTCAGCATACCCTGAAATGGCGTAAAAAAGCGCAAAAAACTCCTGCGAACCCTATGGCCCGCAGGAGTGTAAAACTTAGTGCAGGGTGAGATACTATTCCGCCATAGTCAGGACGAGGCGGCTGACGGAACTGCCGCTGGCGTCCTGCCGCTGGCTGATCGACGCGCTGGGGAACAGGTTGAGTACATCGCGCAGGATGGCGGCATTTTCCTTGGCGCTGCTGTCGTTTTCGTTAGCCATCGTCTCGACCAGGTCCGCCAGGGGCAGCAAGCCCTCGGTGCTCAGATAGGCGACGGTATGCGCGCCAGCGAGCATGAAATCCTGGGCACGGGTGAAGGCGGCGCTGGAAGGCAGACCGCCGTCGCGGGCGAAGATGGCCGTCACCGCATTGCGCGTGCCGAGTGCAAACACCTCGTCATTGGCCCCCATCAGGAATTCGATCGGCCAGGGGATATTCGAACTGCTGATCGTGACCACCGTGACGTCTGCGCCGCTGAGGGTTTCCGTGGTAATGGCAACTTCGGCCTGGCTGTCTTCATTCTCTGCCGCCAGAGCCGCGAGACGCTGGAGACCTTCGGTCAGACCTTCGACGGTTTTGGCGGCTGCCGCCGGATCGGTCGCCTGAATCGCCAGGCCAAAATCGACCGGGAAGGTCTGGAACAGGCCGAACTGACTGCTGACATCGAGGTCAGGATTGAGCATCAGGAACAGCGCGTAATCGCCGGTCATCCAGCTTGCCACATCTTTACGCAGGTCCAGGCCGGTGAAAGTGGTAAAGGCGCTCTCAACCTGTTTGATGCCCTGCTGGGCGTCTTCGAGGTCTTTGGGATCGGCCATGCCAGCCTCAGCCATCGCCGCAAGCTGGCTGTCGAGCACCGCAAACAGCGCTTCGACCGAGCGATTCAGGTCCGTGCTGTGAATTGCCAGGGGTGCGCCAGCCGGGATACGAGCCGCAAAAGCCGGGTCGATGGCCGGGGGCGGTGTGGTGGGCAGGCCGAATTCGCCGAATGCTTCGGTGCCGTTGACCTGCTGGGCAATGTCGAGCGTCAGGCTGACTCCATCGAGCAGGGTAGCACCCCAGGCCTGCGGGCCGATGGCGCTGAATACGCTGCTGAACACGCCTGCCTGAGCCGCGATGTCGGGATCATTTTCGAGGGCATTTTGCAGCAGGTCGCCAAAATTCAGAAACAGCGTGACGTTGTAATCGTCTTCAGGCAGGAGGGCAAAGGCGCTGCCAAAATCGGCGCTGCTGCTGAGGCTGCCATCGGGAATCGTGGTCGCCAGATCGACCTGGTTGCTGACCAGCAGCACATCGTCGCGGATGACGACGACACCCTGGTTGTTGGGCGGTGTCAGCATGGTATAGTCCGCTTCGTCCGTCCGCTCATATTCCTGATCGTTCTGGTCGAGCATCTGGGTCAGGAAGTCGGTGACGGTGGCGCGATCCTTGATGGCGACTGCGAATAAAACCGGCGCGTCGTCATTCAGCCGCCGGTCGCGCAGGAAGCGGGTGGTGGTGCCGTCATTCATGGGAATGTCGAGCACGCCAAAAGCGACCGTATCCCCCAGCCAGGGTCGGATGTCGGCTTCGAATTTCAGGGGCGGTTTGGCATCGGCCAGCGCCATATCGAGCGCTTCACTAATCGTCATCGGCGGGATGGTGCCGGTGGGCAGCGCCGCAGCCACTTTTGCCACGATGCCATCGAGTTCGGAGAAAAAGGCATCGTCGAGACGCGATGCGGCGAAGATCGGCGTATCCGCAGGGAAATAGCGCGCCAGATCATTGAGTTGTTCCACCGGCGTAGCCAGTGCAGGAGCCACGCTGACTACCAGCAGCGTGAGGAATAACAAAACGGCGAGAATTTTTTTCATGGAGGGTCCTTTCTCTCAAATCAGGCAATGACAATACAGACCTGCTCATTACTATAAGCCTGTACGCGAAATACGCCAGTGAAGTTGCGCTCAGGCGCGCCCGTCCGGGGCCGACACGGGCCGATGCGTGGGCATCCGTGAAGAGGTTCTAACAATTTTTAACTGTTCAAGATCGCGGCCTCGACTATGATGAAAAAGGTAATGACTCTTTGAGGCTGTTTATGGCGAGACTGCGGCTGTCCCAGGGCCAGCTGAGTGCGGCTGTGCCTGCGATGCGGTCTGCTCCAGCGCCAGCGCGACGCACTGCGCGGCATCCCCTTTCCTCCAGGCCCGTGCGCCTGTTTCTGTATGCCTGCGCCGCGATCGCCCTGGCATTGATGTTCGCCGCTTTCGGGCGTACCGTCGCCCTGATCGGCACGAGTCTGACGTTGGCCGGAGCCGGGCTGGGCGCGCTGGACCGAACCGGACGGCTGCGACCGGCAGTTCGCTGGAGCTACCAGAAGCTGCAAACGCCGCGTGGCCGCTGGATAGCTGCTGTGGCAGTGATGATCGCCTTGTTCGCGGCCTTCATGCTGCTGCGCCGCCCGTTTTCGACTCTGGCGCTGGCGGCTCTGCTGCTGATCTGGCTGGCGCTGCTGGCGGTGCGCGTCGTGCGCTGGGCACAGGTGCAGCCCTGGACGGCCCTCATCCAGCGACCCCTCGTCCGCTACGCCCTGTTTGCCGGTGTGACGCTGGCACTGCTGGGCCTGTTGTTTTCTATGGCTCCCCCTTACAACCAGATTCTGCTGGTC
>JAIOHO010000917.1 GCA_019912905.1 Anaerolineae bacterium | reverse complement strand
GTGCGATGCCCTGGGCCTGCTGCATGCTGAGTTCGCCCGTGATGCGCTGCCGCAGGTTGTTGACATCGCGGTCATAAGGTTCCAGCGCAGCGGCATCTTCGATGAGGAGCTGGGCGATGGCGAGATGGCGCGGGCTTCTGACCAGCAGGCCGGCCAGATCGACGATCGCGCTGACGATGCCTTCCCGGTCATCCCGGTCATAGGCCAGATGCAGCGCCTGCCGATAGCGCAGCACCGCCTGGGCGAGATCTTCGGCCTGGACCGCTGCATACGCCAGATTGTTTAATTGCAGACTTTCTTCAGTTTGATCGTCCACTTCCCGGGCGATGTGCAGCGCCGAGGTATGAAAACGAACCGCTTCGCTCCAACGCTCCTGTTCACCATAGGCAGAGCCGAGGCCGCCTAATACTTTGCCTTCATATTCGCGCTTGCCCTGTTCGCGGAACAGACGCAGGGCCTGTTCCCAGGTCGCGCTGGCACCTTCGGCGTCGCTGTTGTCGAGCTGTGCATAGCCCAGTTTATACAGGATGATGGCTTCATTCTGCGTATCGCCCCGGTTGCGGGCAATCTCCAGGGCGCGGCCATAGGCAGTTTCGGCGGCCTGACTTTCGCCAAGCTGCTGGCGCGCGTCGGCCAGGGTGATATACATGTGCATGCGGGTGTCTTCATCACCGAGGCCCTCCGCCAGTTGGATGCCTCGGTTGGCGTGCATGATCGCGGGCTGCGCGTTCTCAGTTTTGACCATCAGGGCCGTGAGGGTATCGAGGATGTCCAGCAGGTCCCGATCGTCATCCTTGTCTTCATACAGCGCAACGATTTCCGTATAGGTGGCGATCGCCTCGTTTTCCTGATTCGCGTCGATCTGTGCCTGCCCCATGGCTTTCAGGAGATCAATCTGACGGTCCCGGTCTCCCTTCTGGCGGGCGGTCAGCAGCGCCGCACGCAGGGCGGCCACATCTCCAACCGGAATAGCCGTTTCGACTTCCGGCTCTGGAATTTCCGGGATAAAGGCCTCGCTGACTTCGTCTTCATCATCTTCATCATAGGCCAGGTCGTCGTCTTCGTCGTCAATGAACAGTTCGCTGAGGAAGGCGGGAGCGGGAATCGCTGCTTCCTCCTCGTCGTCCTCAAAATCTTCGTCCTCTTCAATCTCCTCTTCTTCGATGTCCTCGTCTTCGTCTTCTGCCTCATCTTCAGGTGGAATGACCTGCGCGGCCCGAAAAGCGGCTGCCGGGCGCGGGCTGATGTCTGAGGCTGGGAAGGCGCTGGTCGAGGTGGCCGCCATCCGTCGCAGCTTGAGCAGTTCATACACGTAACCCCGCTCAGCGATGAAGTCGTCTGCCTGCATGAGCGACATGGCAAAGCGGTTGGGGACGGTTAAATCATTTTTCTGGACGCCCCAGGCTGCGGCGGCCAGGATAGTGTCCATTTCGGCTGCCAGCCGGTTGAAGGATTGGTCATCCGCGTCGCCGCTGTCATTCTGCACATCCTTGAGCAGCGCGTCACTGATCTTGCTCTGGAGGTCAGCCAGGCGTTTTTCACCGGCCAGCGTCTGAGCAAATTTGTGGGTCAGGGGATGGAGGCGGTAATAGGGCATGTCGTAGCGCGTGGTCAGTTCGACCAGATTCTGGTGCGCGAGAATGCGCATGGCCTGTTCGATGGTGGCCTGAGGCGCATTGCCAACCTCGCTCAGCAGGGCAGCTGAGGCTTCGCCGTCGAACATGGCCCCCATCATCAGCAACAGCCCCTGTAGGGCGCTGTTCAGGCTGCGGAAGGCGGTCGTCAGGGCCACCAGCGAGGGGTCTGCATTGGCATAACCTGGTATCTGCATGAGTGCCGCGCGATATTGATCGGGCGTTTGTTTGGTCGCGCGGAGGGTCGCACCGGCCAGGACCAGCGCCATCGGCATGTGGCGCAGGGTTTGGGCCAGTTGGTCGATTTCCGGGTTATCAGCGGCGGGCAGCCCGGCGGCCTGTTTGATTAAGGCGCTGGCGGGTGCCGCCTCCAGCGGTTCGAGTTGGATGGTGGTCCACTGATCCTCCCCGAATGCCTGTTGATTCAGCAGCAGGATTGGCAGCTTATCGGCGCAGCGTTCGACAAACACGCGCGTCACTTCTTCGTTCAGGCGGCCATCGAGGACGATGAGCGGTTTGTGCTGATTGAGCGTGCTGGCGACTGCGCCGAACATCCCCATCGGATGCTCGCTGCTGGCGATTTCGGTCACATCGTATGCCCGACCCACCCGCACGATGAGCTGGTCGATGGTGGCGTCATTGACATGAAACCAGAGGACTCCACCGGGCTGTTCGGTGTAGGCGGCGGCCAAAGTCGCGGCCAATGCCGTCTTGCCGACCCCGGCTGCACCGTAGATCAATACCGGCTTGTTTTCACGCAGGCGTGTATACACCTGGCCGAGTACGGCGTCGCGCCCAATTAACTTTGGGGGAACCGTCACAGGAAGTGCTGCCGCCTCGAATGACGGCGCTTCATGGGAGATATAGTCAGCCATCGCCCACCATCTTTGCTGGATACGCGAAATTTATAGTTGTGAGTATAGCATCAGGCGTGATTGCCAGCAATTCGAGGTCAATCAAAACAACTTCGCCAAAGGGCAACGCTGTCGGAGTTAGGCCTCTGGAGGTGGGACCGGAAGCGCTTCAGCGGGCGTGTCTTTCCATTTTTCGCCCTCTTCAACCAGCATCACCGGAATGCCATTGCGAATAGGATACTTGTAGCCGGAATCCGCGCAGACCAGCCAGGAACCTTTCACCAGTTCCAGTCTGCCGGGGTCGTCCCCTTTGTCCTTGTAATG
>JAIOHO010000916.1 GCA_019912905.1 Anaerolineae bacterium | reverse complement strand
GGCTGTGGCCCAGGTCTGTGTTGTAATGGCCCGGCGGGTTCTTTTGCAGCACCTGCCGGACGGCATCACGCGGCTGTTCCTCGGCAAACACCATGCTGATCTCGGTCAGGTCGTCGATAAAAATGAAGCTGTCGGTTTTGGCGACCTGATCCTGAAGCTCGTAGATCAGCGTCAGCAGGAATTCGGCGCAGTAGCGCATCGAGGTGCTGATGTCGCAGATGAGCAGCAGCGCCGGTTTTTTGTGGCGCGTCTTGTAGCGCATTTCCAGCGGCACACCGCCGTAGCGCATATTGGCGCGCATCGTCCGGCGCGGGTCCGGGTCGCCTAATTTGGCGCGTTTCTGCCGCAGGGAGGCCCGGCTGCGCAAACGGGCCGCCAACCGCCGGATTTCCTCGCGGATGGCGTCGGCTTCCTGATAGCTCATCTCTTCAAAGGGGACATCCTGTAAATCGGGGCGCGGCTTGGGGTCCTGGTTCGCCATCTGTTCGGCCAGGCTGGTACCGACGTACTGCGAAATCTGCTCGCTTAACCCTTCCGCATTCTGCTCCAGAAGCTGGCGGATTTGCTCGCGCGCCTGGTCGCTCATGCCCATCTCTTCCAGAGCCTGCATGAGCTGCTCGATCAGGTCCTGAAGGGCACGCATCCCGGCCTGCTGCTGCATGCGCCGCTCGAACCACTGCCGCTGGTACATATCCGAACCCTGCGGCAGCCCGGCCTGCTGGCCCATCTGATTCAGCTGATCCGAGTCGAACGGCTGACCCTGCATCAACTGGCGCAGCAGGTCCTTGAGGGCATCCATGTTGCCCATCAGCGATTGCAGCGCTTCGCGTAGAGTCTCCTGATCCTCAGAGGACAGGTTGTCGGGGATATTCTGCATGGGCGGCTGGCCGGAGCCAAAAAACAGCGGGAAGAAATATTCGAAGGTGCCCTGATCGCGCGCTTCCTTGACCAGCGTCGCGCGTAGGGTCGAGGCGAACTGATCGCGGTTGCCCACCCCAATCGCATTGACCCCGTACATGGCGTCCTGGCTTTCGGCCAGTGAGATGCGCACCCCGGCGGCACGCAGCGCCCGAATAAAATCCACCATCCGTTTATCCATACCAGTAAGTCCCCTTCACTAGTGGTCAGGTGACAGTGATCAGAAAGTGTCAGAGTTTGTTTGCGAGGCGGGCTGCTAATTCTGACTACTGACCACTGTTAACTGTTTTCTGCCATCGCCTTCAGATTGCGCAGTCCTTCCTGCAAATCCTTTAAATTGCGTTCCTCGATGATCACCCGGTTCATCAACTGGCCGACGATCGACCCCGGCAGAGAATATTCGACACGGATCGTCAGGCGTGTCCCCTCGCCAGCAGGCGCGAAGTAAAAATCAAAGGCGCTGTCGATGCCGCTGATCGTTTTCACCCGCAGATACTGATTCGGGTCCAGCGCAAGGACTTCGTGTTCGCCCCGAATGGTCACATTCATCATATTGTAGACGTAGCGCGAGATGGAGCCGACGGCGGTGGGCGGTGGTGTGACTCGCTCCTGAAGCTCGATCGGGGGCCACCACTCCGCCATGCGTTCCGGCTGGTCAGCGATCAGCCCGAAGACAACTTCCACCGGTGCGCGAATCTCAATCGATTCCTCAACGTGCGGCATGGCAGACTCCTTCTGAAGCGGTGCGGCAACTATGCATTATAGCCCGAAAGCCGGTTTCTACCGAACACCTGGGAGCGGTATCATAAAACTGTAACAAAAAAAGCGCACCTGAGCGCGCTTTTTCATCCAGCCTGCTTCCGGCCTTAATCACCGCTCAGCCGCGGCGGAGTAACGGGCTGCTCGACCCCTGGTGGCAGGACATGGAATTCCTCGCCATCGCGGATGATGGTGGGGTCCGGGGTAAACAAATTGTACTGGTCGAAAAAGTCTCGGATTTCATCGGCCAGCAGTTGCTCCCGTTTGATCAGCAGATCGACCAGGGCATCCACCACGTCACGGTGTTCCCGCAGGCCCTGCCGGGTTTCGCGCAGCGCCCGCTGATAAGCCGTTTCGATGGCGGAGGCCTGCTCCGGGGTCCAGCGCCGCTGGATACCCCTCATCATATCGAATGAGTAACTCATGGTGGCACCCATCGTTTCGAACATCCCGGCGGAAGCCATATGTTCGAGCAGGCGGTAGGCTTTGCCCAGGTCTTCGCCCACCAGGGTACTTTGATTCTGCGCGCCGCAGAATTCAATCTCGGCGGCTTTCCCCGCCAGAAAGACCTGCACGCGCTTCATCAATTCGGGTTTAATTTCCAGACCCTGGAACGACTCGCGGGCGGAGTAATGAAACACATGGCCGTATTTCATACCCTGGCGCACGATGGTGATGCGGGCGATACGATGATGGGGCAGGAACAGGCGAATCGCCACGGCCTGACCCGCAAAATAATAGGCCTGGCGTCGTTTGGCTTCAGGAGAGATGTGCTTGAGTGGGGAACGCAGCCCCATCTCATGCTCCGGTTGGGCGCGCATGACGTCCTTATAGCTGATCACCCGCCGCCCGTCGAAGAAGGCGTACCGCAGCGCTTCATTCAAGAGGTACTTGATGTCGGCGGGCGAATAACCGGGCGTTTCCGAGGCCAGAATCATCGGGTTCATCGTCTCGTCGTGGGCATACTTTTCGAGGTAATACCCGAAAATTTCATAGCGGCCCTGCATATCGGGCACATCCACGCGGATTTTTTTATCGAATCGACCGGGACGCAGCAAAGCCGGGTCGAGCGCCGCCACGCGGTTGGTCGCGCCGATGACCAGCACGCGTTTGTCCGGTTTCGGTGGTTTGCGCCGCAGCACGCGTTTGTACCACCAGGAGCGCAGGTTGGCGCGCCAGCCATGTTCCTGGCTGAAGCCGTCCATCTCGATCAGCAGCGTGCTCAGCACCCCCATGCCGCCAGAGCCGCCGCCGAACATGCCGTCCTCCGGTTCTTCCGAGCCGCGCACCGAGGCTACACCGCCGCCGCGCGAACCCACCGCGTCAATTTCGTCGAGGAAGATCACCGCAGCCCCATAGCGCTTTGCCATCTTGCGCGCCTTGCGAAACAACCCCATCACTTTCATAGGGCCGACGCCGATAAACATCGCCTGCAAGCCGGAGGCATCCATGTAATAGAAGGGGACACGCGCTTCGGTGCTGATGGCCTGGGCCAGCCAGGTCTTGCCCGTACCGGGTGGACCTTCCAGCATCAGACCGGTCAGCGGCTCACCGCCCGCGCCTTCAAAGGCTTTCACGCCCCGCAGCAGGGTAACAATCTGCTCCGCCTGTTCGAGGATTTCCGGCTGCCCCCGGTAGTCGTCAAAACCCACACCTTCCGCCCCGGTATCGGGCATAATGGTGTAGGTTCGCGTTCGGGCCAGGAACCAGAACAACACGACAAATTGCGAGATGAAGACGAGGATCAGCGCCGCGATTTGCAGCAGCCCGCCGAGGATCGGCAGCAGGAAGGCCATGAATTCCGCACTGAGCAGCGCCGCCATCACAAAACTCAGCAGCAGCACCGGCAGCCACAGCCGTTTAATCATGCGCCGGATGCGCGGGCCGAGCCGGTTGTGGCGATCGACATCCGATTCTTCGCCTTCCCACTGGAATCCGCTCTTCGGCGGAAGGGTTTGAATTTCTTTAACAGACATTCGCTTTACCTTGCACTCGGAGGGGGAACAACGGTGTGTTCGACCGCCGCGACCGCAGCGGGTTCAGGGCCTGGGCCAAGCGCTGGTTTGGGTGTGAAGAAACCAAACTGGTCGAAAAAGGCTTCGACCTCATCGGATCCCAGTTCCTCTTTTTCGAGCAGCAGCAGGATGAGCTGCTCACCCATGTCGCGGTGAAGCCGCAGGGCAACCCGCACCTCATCCAGCGCCATCAGGAACGTCTCTTCCATCAGTTCGCGGATTTCCTTGCTGGTTTCCGCTTCGCCCGACGCACCCAGAGGCCCGTACATCCCGGCATTTGCCATCATCTGGAGCACATAACGAATGCTCTGGAAATCGCCGCCAACCCCCAGCGTCTGTTCCTGTTCTCCACCAAATTCCATTTCGCCCGCTTTGCCAGCCACCGACACCCGCAGGCGGTCGTGCAGCCATTCGTAGGTATTGAGGTAGTTATAACTTTCTGTCGCCGGCATATGCTGGACGTAACCGAAGGCATCTCCCTGGCGGATAATGGTGATGCGCGAAATACGATCCTCCGGCAGATACAGGCGCACCGCGATGGCATGCGCGGCTTCGTGCGCCGCCAGCCGGTACTTGGCCTCGCGCGTCATATTTTTGATGGGCGTGCGCAGGCCATATTCATGCTCTGGCTGGGCCATCTTAAAATCGTGGTAGGTCATGTACGTGCGGCCATCGAACAGCGCATAGCGCAGGGTTTCGTTCAGCAGGTACTTGATGTCCGCCGGGGTGTAGAACTGGGTTTCGACGGCCAGCACCATCGGGTCGAGCGTTTCATCATGCGCCATCTTGGACAGGTAATAATCGAAGATGTCGCGGCGGCCTTCGAGGTCAGGCGCATCGACACGAATCTTCTTGTCGAACCGGCCCGGACGCAGCAGGGCTTCGTCTAGCGCCTGAATACGGTTGGTCGCGCCGATGGTCAGCACACGTTTCCTGGGTTTCGGTGGTTTGCGCCGCAGGAAGGTCTTATACCACCAGGCTTTCTTGCGCGCCCACCAGCCGTGTTCCTGGCTGAAGCCGCTCATCTCGACCAGCAGCGTACTCAGCAGGCCGACATTCGCGCCGCCCATGCCGCCGAACATCATCGGCAGCCGTGTCGAGCGTACCAGCGGCTCCTCGTAAGACTCGCGTTTCTTGGCTACCCCGCCGCGCGAACCCACCGAATCGACTTCGTCGATAAAGATAATCGCCGCGCCGTAATCATTGGCCGCGTTGCGGGCTTTGCGATACAGATTCATGACCTTTAACGGCGCGATGCCAAAGAACATCGACTGCATCCCGGAGCCATCAATGTAGAAAAACGGCACCCCGGCCTCGGTGCTGATGGCTTTCGCCAGCCAGGTTTTCCCGGTCCCGGGCGGACCCTCCAGCAGCAGGCCGTTCAGCGGTTCGCCACCCGCCGCCTCAAACGCGCGCACCCCGCGCAGCAGCGTCACGATCTGGCGGGCCTGTTCCAGCAGTTCCGGCTGGCCGCGATAATCGGCAAAACTCACGCCCTGCGTATCCGACCCCGGCCAGATGGTGTAGGTGCGCGCCCGGCCCAGGAACCAGAACATCAACCCGAACTGGCCGATAATCAACCCGGCATAGAGGAAGAACTGCAACCCATAGGGGACGGCCACACTCAGGAAGTTTACCAGCCCGCGCATGACATCCACATCGAGCAAGGCGACCAGAAGGAAGATGAACAGGATCAGCTTGATTTTGTGATCGGCGACAAAGCGCTGGACGCGATTTCTCAGCTTTTTGCGCTCATCAACCAGCGTCGCCTCATCCTCCCACTCAAACCGCCGACGCTCGGCCCGGGGTTTGTTCTTGCTGGGATCATAATTCGTAATACTGCTCATACCTGTCCTCAGTATCTCGTTTACGATGATGACGAAGACGACGAATCACTCGACGGGCTGGCATTGCTTAACATGAACAGGGGATGATTGGGCTTGCCCTCATACAGCGTGCCACCCTGAGGACTCTCATAACTCAGCGTGCCGTTCACAATCAGATCGAGGAAATCATTGAGATTGTGAGGCCCCGCCAGATACTGGATGGCATCGGAGCGTTCGATCTGCGAATTGAGCGTGATCACGCCGATATAGCTGGTGCCGCTGTCCAGCGTGGGGACATCCTGGGGGACGATAAAATTGACTTGAAGCGCGCTGGTGCCTTCGCTTTCCCGCAGCGTGCCCTGCCAGGTGAGTTCCATGGCGCGCTGAATGGCTGTGTACAGGCTGAGCAGTCCGGCCTGCGACTGCGTGCCTGCATCGCTGGGGGGCTGGAACAGCAGATTGACGATAAACGTGTCAGTGGGTTCGTCTTTGCGGATTTCGATGATGTCCACAAACGGGCTGGCCGCTTCGATGCGGTCGGCGGCAGCCATCAGGGAAGGATCAGTCGAACCAGATTTGTCGGCCATCACCAGTTCGGACATCTGGGCGATCTGAGCGTTGGCACTGTTGGCCGCATCTTCACCGGTCAGCACCCGAAGACCCGGAAACACGCTGCAACCAGCCGCGAAAACGAGAGCCAGAGACAAAAACCGAATGACCTTCATCTTGTCGCACTTCCTGAATCACACGGACGATGAGTAGTTAAGGCTGGTTGGCAATAAATTAATGTGGGATGATGCATATATAAAAGCCATTTTAACCCAATTACGAAGTTTACAACGAACCCGGATTAGAATCTCAGCAAATCCTAACGTAATCTCGACAATCGAAGTGCAGCTTTTGAGCCTGGCCCAGGCGCGGACAATAGGGCCGGATGGTAGGTGGTGGGTGATACTCAGGTGAGCGGAGCGCCGCCAGTGACGATGCAAAATCCCCTCGGGAGATGTCTGCCTGCGATTACCCATTATACACCGAAGTACTCGCTGAGGTTTAACCCGCGAAATTAAAGGTCCAGCTTATGCTCAGGGATTTCGTGACATTTCCCCCTGATTCCAGGTCCTCACGCCAGGGTAGACGCACGGTCAACCATGGCGTGCGCTGGCGGCGCCGTGTCTGCCTCGTGTCTGCCTGGATGTGGATCAGCCTGCTGCTGCCGGGAGCCGCTGCCCAGGAACTGCCGCCCTGCGCCGAGCGCGCCACATTTCGGGACCCGCCCTGGATCAATGGGCGGCGGTACTGCCTCGAAACGGTCATCGAGGACCCGGAAGCCGGCGAACTGGCCTTTACCGCGCTGGCCGTCGCGCCCGATGGCACGCTGTATGCCGCGCGTCCGCTGCACGGTCAGGTACTGGCGATCACCGATACGAATGCCGATGGGCTGCCCGATACCAGCCGCATCGTGGCCGAGGGGTTGACCCTGCCGAACGGCCTGACCTATCACGAGGGGGCGCTGTATATCGCCGGGGGCCGCCACCTGTACCGGTTGATGGGCGGTGCAGTCGAAATCCTGGCCGATGATCTGCCGGTCGGGTCCAGCGGCTGGGCCGGGGATCTGGCGGTCGGCCCCGACGAACGGCTGTATCTCAGTATTGGGGCTTCCTGCGATTTCTGCGAGCCGGATCAGCCGGAGCACGGCGCGATCCTCAGCCTGGCGCTGGATGGCAGCGACCGGATGCTGGTGGCGACCGGGCTGCGGCAGGCGGCGGGGCTGGCATTTCGGGATGGGGTGCTGTGGGCGACCGACAGCGCGCGCCTGGGATTGGCCGCCACACCCGATTTGGATGAACTCAACCAGGTCACGCCAGGAGCGCAGTTCGGCTGGCCGATCTGTATCGGGGTCGATCGTCGCCCGGACCCGGATGCAGCCGATTTCGACTGCACGGCGACCACCGCCCCGGCGCTGACCTTTCCGACTGGCAGCACGCCGCTGGGATTGGCGGCCTATGACTCGGATACGCTGCCCGACCTGGCCAGCTCGCTGCTGGTCGTGCTCAACGGCTCACGCGACCGGCCTGACCTGCGCGGCTATGCGCTGGCGGTCATCCCCTTCGATACCGCTGACGAACCGCAGGCAGCCGTGCCGCTCATTCCAGTGGAAACTGACAGCAGCCGCAAGGTGGGTTACACCGTCGCCGAAATGAATTATCGCGGCAGCGGGTTCTGGCCGCATCGCCCTTACGACGTGACCGTCAGCCCGCAAGGGTGGATCTACCTGAGCGTGGGCGGCGGGCAGATTATGGCGGTGCGGCCCCGCTAGCCCGCACCCGGTCCCGGACCCAGCGGAAACCGGCATACAGAAATCCACCCAGAATCAAGCCGCTGAAGGGATACACATTGGCATAGTAACGCGGTTCAGGGTGCGCAAACACGGCGATCAACGCCAGAAATGTAAGAGTAAGCACACAAGCGGTTGCATAGAACCAATCCCGGTTCAACAGCGCCCAGGCAGCGGCGAACAGAGTCAGCCACCCGAAGATTAGCACCAGCCCGATGATCCGAGAATACAACCAGATTCCAGGAACCCATACAATCTGGCCGTTGTAATAGCCCTCCTCAGCCTGTTGAAAACCCACACGATTCTGCCCGACGAACATCATATCCCTGACATCGGGCAGATAAAGATTTTTGAATCCTGGCTGCGGCTGATAAAGCAGCATCTGGCCGACCTGAGGGAGAATGCCTCCCGCCCATTGCAGGGGCCGCGTCCGCAAGCCCTCCACTGCCACGGACCGTAAGAGTTGGTCGGTGGCGCACGGACCGAGATACTTGAACAGGGTCCCGGGAAACGCGCTCGGCAAAGTCTCTGCAATCGGCCCGGGAGTCTGCGCCAGAAAACGCGTTAGCTCCTCCGAAGATACCCAGGAATCGCCCTTCTGCCACAGGGGATACGTATCCGATAACAGCGGAATGTCGCGCGGTTCCAGGGTCACCAGTTCAAAATACTTCTGGGTCATCGATCCATTTGCAGGCGTTAAGGGGACCCCTTTAGACGACAAACTCTGGAGTAAGTTGGCACCACTCACGCAGCTCAGGGTCCAAGTACCGGTCGAAGGAAAATGAATCAGCACAATATAAGCCAGCAGCATTGCCCCACTGGTCGCACCTAGAGTGATGAACATCGCCAGCCGCTGGCGCAGTGACAGATGGCGGAGCGCGAAAAAGCCCAGCCCCAACACAGCCACCACCGGCGCAAAATTAAACCGCGCCAGCACCGCGATTCCCATCACGAACCCCGCTCCGAAGACCCAGCGCAGCCGGTGTTGCTGCGACAGCAGGCCGCGGTGAATCATCCACAAAGCCAGCGTCACACAGAAGGCGACCAACCACACGGGCAGTGTAAGATGTGCCCACTGCCAG
This sequence comes from Anaerolineae bacterium, assembly GCA_019912905.1. GTDB lineage: Bacteria > Chloroflexota > Anaerolineae > Aggregatilineales > Phototrophicaceae. Next base: position 2,921 of record JAIOHO010000916.1, on the reverse strand, counting down.
CCAAACGGGTTGAGCGCGACCACCAGCGCCACAAAGAAGGCTTCCGACTCGCTGCGGCGCTTGCGTAAAATGTCGTAGATGAGGAAGGGGATCGTACTGGCGAGGGTCACCTGCACCAGCAGCACCAGGCGGTCATCGAAGCGGCCCAGGGGCTGCGCCAGCCAGGTCACGGGCGCGATCACCAGCGGATAACCCGTGTTGAAACGCAGGTTGCCGATCAGCAGGTTGCCGTGCACCAGTTCGTTGATTAAATAATTCTGCGCCGCCTGGTTGTCATCCTCCCCGCCAAAGGGGTAGCTGATGAACATGATCCCGCGCGTCAGCAGGGTAATCAGCAGCAGAATGAGGACGTGTTTGCGCATGGTCCGCCTTTGCTCGATTCAGCATGCCAGTATACCCGAAACCCCCGGTGCCCACTATAATGGCAGCGGTCTGTTGGGACTGCACTGGGAACACATGCTGAAATCGCACTGGACACTGCTGCTGATCTGCCTGGGGGCGCTGGTGATTCGGCTGGCGCTGCTGGGCTTCATCGAACATCCCGGCGTGGGCGACCCAAATCATTATTACAACCTGGGGCGGCTGCTGGCGGACGGCAAAGGCTTCACTATCGACTACATCTGGCAGTACAATAACCCGCCGGATGACCTCGTCCACCCGGAAGATTACTGGATGCCGCTGACGAGCGTCTTCCCGGCGGTGGCGATGTCTCTGTTTGGGCAGATGGTGCAGGTGGCGCTGCTGCCGTTCGTCCTGATGGGATCGTTGATTCCGCTGGTGACTTACGCCGCCGCGCGCCAGTTCGACTGTACCGAGACGACCAGCCTGCTCGTGGCCGGAGCATCGGCGCTGCTGCCGGAATTTGTGCTCAATTCGCTGCGCACCGATACGACGGTGCCCAATATCCTGCTGGTGTGTACCAGCATCCTGCTGCTGACACGCGGTTTGCGGCGGGGGGAGATCTGGCCGTTCGTAGGCAGCGGCCTGGCGGCGGGCCTGGCCTATCTGGTGCGCAGCGACAGCTCCCTGCTGCTGCCGATGCTGGGGGTCACCGTGCTGGCCTATGCCCTGTGGGGCCGCACCACGGTGGCCCGTCCGGCGCGCTGGCGGTATGCGCTGCTTGTCCCCCTGCTGATGATCCTGCTGGCCGCGCCCTGGAGCCTGCGCAATTTACAGATCAGCGGCACCCTGACCACGCCCAAGCTCGACTATATGTTTTACCTGACCGACTTCCGCGATCATTGGGTCTACAGCACCGAATTGAACCTTCAGACGCTCCTCGCCAGCCAGACTCCGGCGCAGTTGATCGGCAAGCGGCTGTTCGAGATGGCCGCCAGCGCCAAACTGCTGTATACGCAGTTGGATGTATTCCTGCCGGTGGCGGTGTTTGGCGGGCTGCTCCTGCTGCTGCGGGCGCGTGACCGGGAAAAATGGCTGACTCTCGCTCCGGCGCTGATTCTGCTGGGCGGGGTGTTCGTGTTTTACACGACTCTCGTGCCGTTCAAGAGTGAGGGTGGCAGCTTCAAGAAAGCCTACCTGACGGTGATTCCGCTGCTGCTGCCGCTGGCGGGCTATGCGCTGGAAAAGGCCGTCAGCGATCAACGGATGCGCGTCGGCGTGATGGCGCTGGCGATATTGTTCACCGGGGCGAATGCCGTCGAACTGGTGCGGGCGGATGCGCGTTTCGCGGCGAATTACCTCAACACCATGCGCGGCGTGGCGGCGCAGGCGCAGGCGCTCCCCGATACCAACGGCGACGGCGAAATCATCCTCATGGCGCAAGACCCGTTCATGCTGCGCTTTGTCGGCGTCCGCTCGGTGATGATCCCGATGGAAAACCGCGACGTGATTCTGGAAGTGGCGCAGCGTTACGGCGTGGACTATATCATGCTGCCGCCGGATCGCCCGTCGCTGGATGCCGTCTACAACGGGACGGAAACCGACCCGCGTTTTGTGCCGGTCTATGATCCTACCGGGCGGGCGCTGGTGTTTTATGGTTTGGATTATTCAGCGGGGCAGTAATGGTGCATGATGAATCGTCATCTAAGCGCCATCTACATCTGGTTAAGAGGCCATTTGAGAAATCTGCGGGCGGGTTTCAAACCCGCCCCTACGCCCAAAACAAGGGTGGCTTGTAGAGGGTCTCAGACCCTCCCGAAAAACACCAGGAATATTCCACTTTTCAAATGGTCTCTAAGGGATGATACGGTTGGAAGGGGCGCACAGCCGTGCGCCCCTACGCGAGAAAATGACCCTGTTAACAAACATAAAAACCTGACCAGACGCATCTACCACCGGATTGCCATTCTCCTCATCCTGCTGCTGGCGGCGGGGCTGCGTTTCCATGCGCTGGGGCAGGATACGCGCTTTCATCCTGATGAAGCCCTGTTTGCGACGTTTGCACGCGGCGCGGCGGTCAATGGTGATTGGCTGCTGCATGGCGTACTCGATAAACCCCCATTAACGATCTATGCCGACGCGCTCTCGATGATGGTCGTTGGCGTGACGACTCTGCCGGATGGCGTGCTGACGCTCGACGCCCACCGGGGCGAGTTCGCTGCCCGTCTGCCGGGGACGCTGGCGAGTCTCGTGCTGGTCGCGGTTATGTTCCCTCTCACACGGCGGTTGTATCCGCGTGCCGGGGTGTTTCCGGCGCTGGCGGCAATGCTGCTGATGGCGCTCTCTCCCTATGCGCTGGCCTTCAGCGCGACGGCCTTCACCGACGGCCTGATGCTCCTCTGTCTGGCGCTGGCGCTGTGGATGAGCGCCGCCGGGCGGTGGGGCTGGGCGGGATTCTGGTTAGCGGTCGGGTTCGGGTGCAAACAGCAGGCGCTCCTCTACGTGCCGCTGGTCGCGGCGGTGTTGTGGATCGCCCGACAAACAGATTATCATCGGGCAGGCACATTGGCCTGCCCCTACAA
>JAIOHO010000915.1 GCA_019912905.1 Anaerolineae bacterium | reverse complement strand
GTTGGCAGATTAAGATATACTCAGAGTGTATTTGGACAGCTTGCAGGAGCACCCATATGATGAACGAAACACACAGCATTGTGGACAGCCTGGTGGCGAATGAATTCGAAGTTCGCATCGACGACCAACCGGTTTCCGGCGTCTTCAGTATCAGCGGCCTGGTGACATTCCGGCTGGACGTCAAAACCACGACCACTATCAAGAAACTTCAGGACCCCTTTATCCTCAAGAAGATGGTTCAGCGTGACCCACTGGCCGCGTTCAATCAGTGGATTCGCGATACTTTTGCGGCAGGGGATGACATCATCCGGCCCACCCGCACGCTGACGATTACGGCGGTCGATGATGGCACGCCCATCCGCCGCTGGACGGTGAAAAAGGCCTGGATCGCCGAGGTCAAATATTCGGACTTCAACAGCAGTTCCAGTGAAATGATCGAGGAAACGATCAAAATTCACTATGAGGACATCGACGAAAGCTGGCCGCTGCTGGTCGAGGCGGACCCAAAGGCGCAGCTGCCGGAACCGGTGGAATAGCTGCCGCCTGATCCGCTCCCGCTAACCGACCAGGCTTAACCACAGCACGCCAAACGCCAGTGTCAGAATCGTAATCGGCACTCCGGCGCGCAGGTACGCCGCGAATTCCAGGCGTGCCCCATGGACGCGGGCAACCTCGGCCACAATCAGGGTAGCCGCCGACCCGAGCAGGGTCAGATTGCCCGCCAGAGTCGAGGCCATTGCCAGCACCAGCCAGGTCTGCTGTGGGTTGGCAAAGGAGGCGATTTCCGGGCGCAGCAGCAGCACCGCCGGGACATTCGAGACGACGTTGCTCAGGACGGCCACTACGACGCTGAACAGCGGAATACCGCTTCGCAGCAGGGGAGCCGTGCGCTCGAAAAGCTGTGCGCTCAGGCCCGTGGCGGTCAGCGCTCCCGTAATGACAAACAAACCCGCAAAGAACGCCAGCAGGTCCCAGTCGAGGTCGAGCAGCTTGGCCGGGTTGAGGCGCGAAACCAGCAGCAGCGCGGCGGCACCGCAGGCCGCGGTCACGATGGGAACACCCGCCAGAAACGCGATCATCAGGCCCGCGACGACCCACAGCGTGCGTGACAGCAGCGGCGTAAAGGTGTGCGGCGTCGGCAAAGTGACCTCCGGCAGCCGCCCCCGAAATTCGCCGGGATATACCCGCACGATCACTCCCCAGCAGATGAACAGCCCCACAACCGCGACCGGCCCCAGGTGGACGAGAAACGTCAGGTAGGGGATGGCGCTGGCCTGTCCGATGATCATGTTTTGCGGGTTGCCGGTGATGGTGGCGGTCGAGCCGATGTTGGCGGCAGCAGCCAGCCCTACCAGGTACGGAATCGGATCGCGCCCCAGACGCCGCGTCAGATCGACGACCAGCGGTGTGAGCATCAGGCAGACCGGGTCATTGAGAAAGATGGCCGAAAGCAGGCCCGATGACACGATGACCAGGGCCAGCAGCAGGCGCGGCCCATGCGCGAGGCGCAGCGTGCGGCTGCCGACGAAACGGAAAAATCCGGCCAGGCGCAGGTTGACATTGACGACCATCATGGCAGCCAGCAGCAGAAGCGTGCCCATGTCCAGGGCGGCGTAAGCTTCCGGTTCGTGAATGGCCCCAACAGCGACCAGCAGCGCCGCGCCTGCCAGAGCGATCGTCGCCCGGTTCATGCGCAGCCAGGGGATATGTCCGACGGCGATGGCGGCGTAGACCGCAGTCACGATCAGGGCGGTGAGGAGCTGCATGGCGGCGGCCTGTGCCTTTCCTGGCGAATCCGAGAATCAGCCACGCGGGAGGGGGACATCGGTCCTCCCCCCCCGTGAAAAATGCAAGAGCTATACGTGCAGCCGGAATTCTAGAGGAATCCGATGGAAAGCGGATAGGGCTAAAACGGCCCGAAGAACCAGTTCGCCGGACTGTCCGGGTCGTCACTGTGATGGAAGTCGTACCCAAGCTGAGAAAATTCCTCTGCCGAAATGACCGAATCGGCGTTGAGGTCGAGCTTGCGGAAGATGTGATCGACCACCGTGTCCTGAATGTCGTAACCGCGATAGAACAAACGAAATTCATCCAGGGTGATGCGGCCATCGCTGTCGCCATCAATCAACTCGAACAGGAAATTACCGGTCGAGCCTTCGACCGCGGCATAATTGTCTTCCATCACGCTGCTGGCATAGGCCAAAAATTCTTCCAGGCTGACGCTGTAGTCGCGGTTTGGGTCGCCGAACTTGCGCATGTAATCCCAGACAAACTGAAATTTGGTTTCCAGCCGGGCATATTCGGTGGAACTGGGTTTGAAGCCGCGCATCTGGGCGAAATTGTGGGCGATGCGCATATAATCACTTTCTTCGATAAAGCCGCTGCCGTTGATGTCGTAGACCCGGAAGAAGCGGGTCATTTTGCGGCGCTGCAAATCGGTGAGCATGAGTCGGCCTCCTTCTGGTGGATGTTCGCGTGTTGTGTTTCATCCTACACCATCCTGGCCCCCGGCGCTGAGGCCCACTGGAACCGGCAGGTCCGATGCAATCGTCTATAATGTGGGAGGAGAGCAGGCGAGTCTCAGGTGTGCAGGCTCTATGGGAGCATCGTGCGTCGAGTCGTCCGTCATCCGAAAAAGTGCTCAGGATTCGTCGCGTCCAGTTGACGGAAAACGGACCACCGATGACTGGCAACTGCCTGACTCCTAATGAGGTGATAACCAGAGGAAAGGAATTGTGAACGCTCATGATCTGGATCGAGATTCTCATCCGACTTCTGATGGTATTCTTTTTCGGTTTTGCTGCCGTGAGCCAGCCCGTGCCACGACCCGAGACGCCACCCATCTACCGCAGTTATACCAACATTCTGAACGTGGAAGTGATCGTGATGGAGTCGTTCCCGATGCAGGTGCGGCTGCATATCAGCGGCGAACACCCGGAAGGCTGTGATCTGCCGGTCATCGTCGAACAGCAGCGGAGCGGCAATACGGTCACGGTTGAGGTGTACCGCGAAGTGCCCGCCGATGTCATGTGTCCCATGATCCTGCGACCCTACGACGACACGATCGCACTCGACGGCACGTTCGAACCAGGCGATTACACCTTTAAGGTGAACGATTTCACGGTTGAACAGACGCTGTAACGCAGGGTTTGTG
>JAIOHO010000087.1 GCA_019912905.1 Anaerolineae bacterium | reverse complement strand
AGATCATCTACACTAGCGGCACGACCGAGAGCATTAATCTGGTGGCTCAGTCCTGGGGCCGGGCCAACCTCAAAGCCGGAGACGTCGTGCTGTCCACGGTCATGGAACATCACTCGAATATCGTCCCCTGGCAGCTTCTGGCGGCGCAGACCGGCATTGTCGTGAAGTATGTGCCGATTTTGCCGAACGGCACGCTTGACCTCGACGCCTATGCACGCCTGCTGCGCGAGGAACCGGTCAAGCTGGTGGCCGTGACCCATGTTTCCAACGTGTTGGGGACGATCAATCCCATTAAAGAGATGGTGCATCAGGCGCACGAAGCCGGGGCGCTGGTCCTGGTCGATGGCGCGCAGAGCACGCCACACATCCCAGTTGATGTCCAGGATCTCGATGCGGATTTCTACGCCTTCAGCGGACATAAGATGCTTGGGCCAACCGGAATCGGCATCCTGTATGGCAAGCGCGATTTGCTGGAAGCCATGCCTCCCTGGAAAGGCGGCGGCGATATGATTGCGACGGTGCGGCTGGACGGCAGCACCTGGAACGACCTGCCTTACAAATTCGAGGCTGGGACGCCGATCATCGCCGGAGCCATCGGCCTGGGTGCAGCCGTCGATTACCTGTCGGCGCTGGGTATGGACAAGGTGCAGGCTCACGAACAGGTCATCACCGAATATGCACTGGAACGGCTGGCGGAAGTGCCGGGTCTGACCCTGCTCGGCCCGACCGATGCGGCAAAAAAGGGGGCGGTGGCAGCCTTCACGCTGGAAGGCATCCACGCCCATGATGTCGCCCAGATGCTGGATGCCAGTGGGATCGCTGTGCGTGCCGGGCATCACTGCGCCATGCCGCTGCACGAGATTTGCGGAGCGACGGCATCCGCCCGCGCGAGCTTTTATATCTACAACACGACCCAGGAAGTTGACGCTTTGATCGAAGGGTTGTATAAAGCGAAAGAGACATTTGCGATCTGATCGGCATAAATTCTGCACCCGCGCAAGGGATGCGAACGTGCCGTAGTTTTGAGGTTTAATCATCATGCACGATATGTACCGGGAAATCATATTGGATCACGCCAAGAATCCGCGCCATCCCGGTGTGCTTGACCCTGCCGATGTGGATTATGAGGATCATAACCCATTGTGCGGTGACCGGCTGCACATGACACTGCGCGTCGATGAACACGACATCGTGACGGACGTGGCCTGGGATGGCGAAGGCTGCGCGATCAGTCAGGCTACCGCGTCGATGCTCGGCGACGAGATTGTTGGCAAGTCGCTGGACGAAGTCAAACATCTCACGAAAGAGGACATTTTCGACCTGGTCGGGATTCCACTTTCGATGAACCGCGTGAAATGTGCCCTGCTGTCGCTCAAGGTGCTGCACATCGGCGTCTACGGTAAGGAGCACTGGCACAAGGTCGAAGATGAGGGCGAGGAATAGATGGCTGCCGAATACTATACGGTAGCCACCCTCGGCGAACTCCCCCCCGGCGAACGCATCCTCGTCGAAATCGGACACCATCTGATTGCGGTGTTCAATGTCGAAGGCAAGTACTATGCGATTCGAGACGTGTGCACCCATGACGATGGGCCGCTGGCCGATGGCATCGTGATCGGCTGCGAAATCGAGTGCCCGCGGCATGGCGCGCGCTTTGACCTGCGCGACGGCTCGGTCACGTTGCCCCCCGCCGTGCTGCCCGTGCCCACTTACCCCGTGCGCGTTGACGGGGACGAGATTCAGGTTGCGGTGGAAGTG
>JAIOHO010000914.1 GCA_019912905.1 Anaerolineae bacterium | reverse complement strand
TCATGGCGCGGGGGCAGCGCTCCTGCTCTGGCTGCTATCACGCCCGCTGCTGGGAGGCATGGCGCTGAAACGGCGGCTGCACAAGCGCGGATGACCGGTTCGTTGCATCCGGGCGAGCTTTGCGTACAATCTCTGGTTTTTCAGGAAAGGATACCCCTATGCGGCTGTTACTCATCGGATTCGGCGCAGTCGGCCAGGGTCTGGCAACCATCCTGCGCGATCAGGCGGCTTACCTGCTCGAACGTTCGGGCTTTGAGGCGCACATCGTCGGCGTGGTCACCCGCACGCGCGGTCTGCTGTACCAGCCGGATGGCCTGTCGATCGACGCCCTGCTGGAGGCCATTGGCAAAGGCCATCTCGATCTTTACCCGACGGAACGCGGCCTGATTCGCCAGATGGACCCGCTGGACCTGATCCGCACGGCAGCGGCGGACGCGCTGGTTGAAGTCAGTTATTCCAACTTGCAGACGGCACAGCCCGCCCTGGATTACTGCCGGGCCGCCCTGGAAAGCGGCAAACACGTGGTCATGGCGAATAAAGGACCGGCAGCACTGGCCTATGCGGAACTGCAAGCGCTCGGCCAGCAGGTGGGCAAATTCGTCGGCATCGAGGCGACGGTGATGGCTGGAACGCCGACGCTGCGGCTGGCCCTGGAAGCGCTGGCAGGCTGTCGCATCCTGGCGGCACGCGGCATCCTCAATGGGACGACCAATTACATCCTCACGCAGATGGAAAGCGGCATGGCCTATGGCGAAGCGCTGGAAGAAGCGCAGGCGCTGGGCTATGCTGAAGCCGACCCGACCGCCGATGTCGAGGGCTGGGATGCTGCGGGCAAGGCGGTTATCCTGGCGGCGGCGGTCTTTCAGCAGCACCTGTCGCTGGAGACGATGCCGGTTAAGGGAATCAGCCATCTGACGCGGGTGGACCTCGAAGAAGCACAGGCCGCCGGAGAATGCTGGAAGCTGATCGCCACCGTGACGCCCGACGGTGGGCAGGTCGAGCCAGTGCGCCTGCCCCTGAGCCACCCGCTGGCCCGGGTGAGCGGTGCGACCAACGCCGTAACCTTCAGCACCGACCTGCTGGGGGATGTGACGCTGGTTGGGCCGGGAGCCGGACCTATCGCGACCGGATTTGGTTTGCTGGCGGACCTGTTTACGGCACAGCGTGCAGGCCAGCTAAAAAAGTCATGAATTTTATAATGCTTTATTCGTGAGATTCGAGGTGACCTTTATAATGATGGAGGGGAGATAATTGTTTCATATCCCAATCTGTCAGGCTGGTTGATCAAAAGCGCACACAGGATGACCGAAATATCCATCATGACTCAGACTGAAAGCCCGGATGTCAAGATATGCGCCCCCTGCATCCTCGTCGTGGAAGATGACGTGAATCTGCTGGAAGGGATTCGTAATATCCTGGAGATCGACGGCTATCGGGTGCTGACTGCTGAACATGGACGCGAAGCGCTGAGCGTGCTGCGTAATCAGCCTGTTCCTCCCGACCTGATTGTATCGGACATTATGATGCCGCATATGTCTGGCATTCAACTGCTGGAGGCGGTGCGCCAGGAATCGCGCTGGCTGTCGATTCCGTTCATTTTCCTGACCGCACGCGGCGAAAAATCCGACATTCAGCGCGGCAAGCAGTTGGGCGTGGAAGACTACATCGTCAAACCCTATGACCCACTCGACCTGATGATTACGATTCGTTCGCGCATCCGGCGCAGCGAAGAAATCGAAGCAGTCCATGTCAGTGCCATCGACCAGGTCAAGCGCAACATCCTGACGATTCTGAATCATGAATTCCGCACGCCGCTGACCTTTGTCGTTGCCTATGCCGATATGCTCACCATGCCCACGCCCGATCAGATGGACGGCGGGGAAATGGTGAGTTACCTGAAGGGCATCAGCAGCGGGGCGGAACGCCTGCGCAACCTGATCGAGAACTTTATCCTGCTGGTGGAACTGGAAACCGGCGAAGCACGCCAGACATTTGACTGGCGCAAGCATGAAATCACGGATGTGCGCACGCTGCTGGAAGTCGCCTGGGACGGTGTCGCCAACCGCGAAGGCGTCGAGCACACCTGTATCATCGACGTAGCCGACCCGCTGCCCGTCTTCATCGGTGACGAAGACTACCTGCGGCGCGCGGTACAGCAGCTGCTCAACAACGCCGTCAAATTTTCGCCTGTGCATATGCCGCTGGCTCTACAGGCCTATGCCCAGGGCGGTGACATCGTGATCGAGGTGGAAGACCAGGGCCGGGGCATCCCCGCCGAGGAACTGGACAATATCTGGGACAGCTTCTACCAGATCGACCGCAACTTCTACGAAGACCAGGGAGCCGGGTCCGGGCTGGCAATTGTGAAGCGTGTGGCCGAGCTGCACGGCGGGCATGTGACCGCCGAGAGCGAGTTTGGTCGCGGCAGCCGCTTTAGCCTGCGACTGCCGGTAAAGTAGTTTCACAACGTCCGGCTTTGTGCTAAACTACGTCCAGAAACGCAACTGAGACTACCAGGAGACGTCGTTTATGCCCCCCTCGCTGTTTGAGAAGATCAACACGCTCATTAGCGCCAATCTGCACGGCATTGTAGACCGGGCATTAGAGGCGAATTCGGTTCAGGTGATGGACGAATATATTCGTCAGGTGGAACGCAACCTCGACGCCCTGGAAGACTCGGCGGCCACGGTCGGCGGAACCGTCAAGACCCTGAAACGCAAGTATGAAGAATTCGCCGCCGCCGCCGAAAAACTGGACCGCGACATCGACACGCTGATCGTCAAAGGCAAAGACGACCTGGCCGCGGCTGCCCAGGCAGAATTGAACACCAAACAGCAGTTGGCGCAGGAATATTACGAGCAGTGGCAGGATCAAGAACAGCAGTACCAGAAGATGCTGGAGATGCGCCTGAAACTGGAAGCCAAGCTGACCACCATCAAACAGGAACGCGAACATCTGCGTTCGCTGATCGAACTGGCCGAAGCGAAGAAAGTTACTGTCCAGACCGTCAAGAGCCTGGATCAACTGGCGAACACGGGCGACGAGCAGATTACCGGCCTGGCCCAGCGCATCCGAGCCAACCTGGACCGCGAGGACGCCCGGCTGGAAGTGGCGACGGCCAACGTCAGCGACCAGATCGAAGAAGCTATTCACGGCAGCGAAGTGGACCGTCAGTTGGACGAACGCCGCCGCCGCCTGGGAATGGAAAACAAGTAGCGGTTCGTTCTGCCATTCAGGAAACCGATCGAGAGACGCAAAGTGCATGCCGCCTTGCGTCTCTTTGTTTGTACATCCATCTCGCTGCGTCAGATCGCCCCAAATTTGAGGACCGTCGTCGAGTGGAACATCTCACCCGGACGCAGCACGGTCGAGGGGAAATTCGGCTGATTCGGCGAGTCCGGAAAATGCTGAGTCTCCAGCGCCAGGCCGTCCCCCTGCCGGTAGATGCGCCCGCTGGTGCCGACCAGCGTCGAATCGAGGAAATTGCCCCCATAAAACTGAATGCCCGGCTCGGTCGTCCAGACTTCCAGGATGCGCCCTGAACCCGGCTCGTAAACACGGGCGGCGAAGACCAGCGAGGAGTCGTCCGGGTCGGGCCGGTTGATGACGAAATTGTGATCATAACCCTGTGCCCGCACGATCTGAGGATGGCTGGAGCGCTGGCCGGGGGCGATGGCTTTCGGCAGGCGGAAATCCAGCGGCGTCCCGGCGACCGGGGTTCGTTCACCGATCGGGATCAGGTTTTCGTTCACGGGCGTATAGTAATCGGCATTGACCGTCAGCAGGTGGTTTTCGATGGTGCCAGACCCCTCACCCGCCAGGTTGAAAATGCTGTGATTGGTCAGGTTAAGCACTGTGGCCCGGTCGGTCGTCGCATCATAGTCGATGCGCAGGCTGCCCGTTTCGGTCAGCGTGTACGTTACCGTCACATCGAGGCTGCCGGGGTAATTTTCTTCCCCGTCCGGGCTGCGATAGCTCAACGCGACCCCGGCATCTGCATTCGTATGCACTTCGCGAGCCGACCAGACCTTTTTGTTGAATCCGACCAGCCCACCGTGCAGGTGGTTGGCGCCATTATTGACCGCCAGTTGATAGTCCACCCCATCCAGCGAAAACTTGCCATAGGCGATGCGGTTGGCATAACGCCCGGTAATGCAGCCGAAGTAGGGACTGCGAGCTTCGTAATCGGCAAAGTTATCGAAGCCCAAGGCAATGTTCGCCCGCTGTCCATCCCGATCCGGCACGTCGATTGACGCGATAACGCCGCCATAAGTCAGGATCGTGACGGCGGTCCCACTGGTATTGGTCAGCGTGTAGGCATCGACAGATGTGCCGTTTCGGATGGTACCGTAGGGTTTTGTGAAGATGGTTGTCATGATTGTTTACCTTGATTCACACAAGCCAATAGAAAATGCGCGAGTCAGCGCACGGAATCCGCAATAAAGGCGCAGCCTTGCCGCAGGGGGGCTTTGGGCCGCTGCTTACAGTTTGAGTTCCAGTTCGATTTCGTCGCGCAGAGGGATGCCGTGGTAACCGAAGAGAGGAATTTCCGGTTTCACTTTGCGCGATTGATCCAGCGCACCAGGATACACTGCTACGATGCGAAAATCGCGCTTTTGATAGAAGCGCAGCGCGTTAAAATTGTCGTTGGTCGTAATTAACCAGAGGCGCGTACAGCCTTCTTCCGCTGCTGCCTGCTTGACGACCTCAATCAGCGCAGTTCCCACCCCCTGCCCTTCCTGCACGCTGTTCAGAGTTACAATCTCACAGTCGC
>JAIOHO010000913.1 GCA_019912905.1 Anaerolineae bacterium | reverse complement strand
GTCTGCGCCCGTGCCGCCAGCCAGTCCTGCATGACAGCGTCCAGCTACGGCCTGCGCGGGAATTTGCTGAAGTCCGGTTTGCGTTTCTCGACAAAGGCGTTCTTGCCCTCGCTGCCTTCGTCCGTCATGTAGAACAGCATGGTCGCATCCCCAGCCAGCACCTGCAAACCGGCCTGCCCGTCCAGGTCCGCATTGAAACTGGCCTTGAGGAAGCGGATGGCGATCGGGCTTTTTTCGAGAATCTCCTGCGCCCAGCGCACCCCTTCTGCCTCCAACTGCTCGACCGGCACGACCGTATTGACCAGGCCCATTTCCAGCGCCTGCATCGCGTTATACTGGCGGCACAGATACCAGATTTCGCGTGCCTTTTTCTGCCCAACAATGCTCGCCAGGTAGCTCGCGCCGAAGCCGCCGTCGAAGCTGCCCACGATCGGCCCGGTCTGACCGAACACGGCATTATCCGCCGCAATCGTCAGGTCACAGATCACGTGCAGCACGTGTCCGCCGCCGATGGCATACCCCGCCACCAGCGCAATCACCGGCTTGGGCATTGTGCGGATGATGCGTTGAAGCTCCAGCACGTTCAGCCGCGCCACGCCCTGGTCGTCCACGTACCCCGCCTCACCGCGCACTTTCTGGTCGCCCCCGGCGCAGAAGGCGTACACGCCATCTTTCGGCGAGGGGCCATTGCCGGTCAGCAGCACCACGCCGACACTGCTGTCCATCCAGGCATCCTTGAACGCCTCGATCATCTCGTCGATGGTCTTGGGCAGGAAGGCATTCCGCACCAGCGGGCGGTTGAAGGCGATCCGCGCCATGCCATCCGCTTTGTGGTAGGTAATATCCTCATAGTGCTTGACTTCCTGCCATTCCACCGCAGTGTTGTTATCCTGAATCATGTTTTCTCCTCGCGTGTGTCTTGCCCCGCCGATCACCCTGTCCCATCAACGGGATTACAAATTCAGTTCAGCGATGCGGGCCTGCACCGCGTCCATGATTTCCTGCCGCCGCTGGAGATCGTGCTGAACCTCCGTCCGCACCTCGATGATGCGCGACCGGCGGTTCGTCACACTCTCGCTGAACGCCTGCCGGAACGACTCGCGGTCGTCGGCACGCACATATTCTAATCCATACAGTTTCGCGGCATGCTCAAATTCTAACCCGTGCGGCATCACGAACAAATCCGTGAATTCTGGCTCGAAGTTTTTGATCGGCAGCCGGTGGAAGATGCCGCCGCCGTTGTTGTTGAGCAGCACAATCGTCACCGGCACGCCGTTGCGCTGCACGAAGGTGAGCTTGTTCGGGTCGCCGGAGCGCCTGAAGTCGCGCCTCGCCATCAGCCAGAAGGCCGCAATGACGAAAAGGGGAATGATGAACAGCAGGTAGCGCATCTTCAGGCGGCTCTTATCGCTTCGCGCCG
>JAIOHO010000912.1 GCA_019912905.1 Anaerolineae bacterium | reverse complement strand
GTGCAGCCTTCGACATAATGCACGTAAGCCCCTTCATCGACGATGATCAGGGTGCGCTCGAACTGGCCCATGTTCTTAGTATTGATGCGGAAATAGGCCTGGAGCGGCATTTCGACGTGCACACCCTTCGGCACATAGATGAAGGACCCGCCGGACCAGACCGCCGTGTTCAGCGCGGCAAACTTGTTGTCGTTCAGCGGGATAATCGTGCCGAAATATTCCTTGACCAGGTCGGGGTGTTCGCGCAGGGCGGTATCCATATCCAGGAAGATGACACCCTTGCTTTCCAAATCCTTGCGGATGTTGTGATAAACCGACTCGGAGTCGTACTGAGCAGATACGCCTTGCAGGAACTTCTGCTCCGCCTCGGGGATGCCCAGCCGGTCAAACGTGTCCTTGATCTCCGGTGGGACATCCTCCCAGTCACGTTCCGATTTGTCCGTCGCCCGCACGTAGTAGTAAATGTCGTCAAATTGGATCTGATTCAGCAGTTCCGTATCGCCCCAGTTGGGCATCGGGCGCTGCACGAAATGTTCATAGGCTTTCAGCCGGATCTCCGTCATCCAGGCCGGTTCGTTCTTCATCGCGCTGATCTGGCGCACGGCAGCCGCATTCAGGCCTCGTTCGCTGATGAAGCTGTATTTCACATCGTCATCGTGGAACCCATAGGTCGCGTCGTAATCACTTCGCACGTCGCGCAGCGCCGATTCCTGCTTGGTGAGTTCCTTCTCGCTCTGAACGATCTCAATGTCACTCATGCGCTGCTCCTTCACTCGGTCACTTCGTATTTTTCGCGGATCCAGTCGTAGCCGGTTTCTTCCAGCTTCAAGGCCAGTTCTGGGCCGCCGTTTTCGACGATCCGCCCGCGGAACATCACGTGGACGAACTGCGGCGCGATGTAGTTCAGAATGCGCTGATAATGCGTAATCACCAGCACGCCAAGATCCGGTCCTTTGAGGCTGTTCACACCTTCCGACACGATGCGCAGGGCGTCGATGTCCAGACCAGAATCCGTTTCATCGAGGATGGCAATCTTTGGGTCCAGGGTCGCCATCTGCAAAATCTCGGCGCGCTTCTTTTCGCCGCCGCTGAAGCCTTCGTTCAGATAGCGCCCGGCGAAGCTGTGATCCATCTCGAGCTGGTCCATTTTGCTGCGCAGCAAGCGTGCAAACTGCGGGACCGGAATTCCCTTGCTGCCAGGGTCCTGCGCCTTCATGCGTGCGTTGAGCGCCTGCCGCAAGAAGTTCGCCACCGTCACGCCGGGGATCGAAACAGGGTATTGAAAGGCCAGGAACAATCCGGCGCGGCTGCGCTCGTCGGGTTCCATTTCGAGGAGTTCTTTGCCGTCGAAAATAATCTGCCCGGCGGTCACTTCGTAGGCCGGGTTGCCCAGCAGCACGTTCGCCAGGGTGCTTTTGCCGGAGCCGTTTGGCCCCATCAGGGCGTGAATTTCACCCTGTTTGATTGTCAAGTCCACGCCACGCAGGATAGATTCGCCGGTTTCGGCGACGTTGACGTGCAGGTTTCGTATTTCCAGTGCTGCGCCCATTATGGCGGTTCCTCCAGTACCAAATGTTGAATATCGGTTAACTTTTTTGTATACCCGAAGGTGTAAATACCCATTCTGAGTATAGCAGTGTCGCCTGCTGCTGTCAATATTAAAGATAATTATAATAATAATTGACTCATGTTTGGGGATGTGATACCATGCACACAAACGGCGATGGCGAATTGCCGCTCAAATTTGATACTATCCACCGTGCCCGGACTCGCGGTTGGTTCAATGCTTGCATCAGGGCGCGGCGTTTCAGGAGATCACATCATGACCGACCAGCAAACTCAGAGTAAAGAAGAAGGATTATACGAAGCCCTGCGCGTGGTAGTAGACCCCGAAATTGGTATGAATGTCATGGAACTTGGCCTCATTCGCGGTGCCGAACTGCATGAGGACCGGGCGCACATCGTCATGATTATGACGACCCCGTTCTGCCCGTATGCACCTCAGCTCCTTGAACAGACGCGTCGAACCGCCCAGAACTTTCTCGGCGTACCCACTACCATCGAAATGGGCCTGGAAATGTGGGACCCGTCAATGATGGAAGACGGCGTTGCTGACGATTGGGGCCTATTTTAGCCAAACCCGACACAAATGTGTAGGACCAAGCGCTTGCTGCTAACAACGAGATGAGTTGTTATTCAGCATAATATAGTCTCGCGGCATTTTCGGCTTGAAGTTCGATTCGTCCACTTTGATTTGGATTTTTCCGTTTACTTGCCCTCAAGAACTTACATCTCTCCTCAGCCAGCCAATTGGTCTTGATGCAAAAACGACTCTGAAACCCGTACTACCACCCTTATTGTGTGGAGAGTCCGATGTGCGGAATGTCACACGAGCGAAGTCCGATTCATTCTCCCAGGAACCACCCCGTAAGACTCGGCTACCTTCTACGTTAAGGTATCTCGAATTGTTTTGCCACTCTGTTAGGCACCACTCCCATACATTTCCACTCATGTCCGCTACTCCAAACGGGCTGATCCCACCTGGAATAGCCGTGACGGGAAGCCTGTGACCCAGGCCAAGTTCTTGCGTATTTGTGAGTGTTTTGTCAAATTTGTCTCCCCAGGGAAATTTTCTCTGGTCATTGCCCTGTGCCGCTCGCTGCCACTCTTGCTCAGTCGGTAACCTAATTACCCGCCCAGAGAGAGTGGTACGCCCGGTTGACTTGGGTTTTATGTCATTGACGATTCTTTTGTTCAGCCACTGGCAAAACGCTACCGCTTCATACCATGAAGTATTCGTTTGGGGATAATGAGTGCCTTTGAAAGCTTTTTGCAGCGGATCTGAGTGTTTTTCTCTCCAGATTTGTGCATTCTCTGAATAATTCCAATTTATCAAATCAGTGTAACCATCGACACTGTCCAAAAAGGTTTCGTACTGGGCGACCGTAATAGGATATTTCGAAATCCAGAATCGTTCGACACTCAACGTAGTTGGCTGACTAACATATCCGCCTACTTCGGTCAGAGTCACCTTTCCTTCCGGAACTTCACACCATTCGAAGGGCGGAGGCAAAATACTAGAAACTTCAGGAGGAACTAGCACTCTCTCACCAGCCTTTCCAGGTGTGGATTGGGCATGAGGTTTTCGAGGGCGAAATTGATCGAAGAACCCCTCAAACTGAGCTTCTATCATTTCTCTGTGTCGAGTTTCCTCAATCAAATTGGGCTTATTGACAAACCGTGGATTCTCGTTGTCTTTTGCTTGTTTTTCCTTATTGTCTATTGGAATATTCAATCGCTTCTGCACAGTCCCAATCAACCGCGCTACCTCCACCTCATACTGTCCATCGACGCGAATGTCCGTCCACTGGGTTGCCGCAAACCCGAAGGGTACTGAACTGCGTTCATCACCACGCGACAGAATCAGAAATATCGGCTTGTCGTGCAGTTCTGCATGATCTAGTTCCGCTCGTACCCAGGGAGCATCCTTTGCGTCAGGGGACAAAATGCAGACGAGGCATCCAGCGTCGACAATCGCTTGTTCGATAGCGCGCTTCCATGATCGGGTTCCCGGCTCAATCCCCCTGTCTGTCCACACCGTCAGCCCGGCGGTTTCCAGATCATGCTGCACTCGCTGCATGATGTCGCTGTCCTTGTGACTATAACTCAAAAAAACATGATGTTTCATCATACGAGCTGACCCATCCACCGAAACTTATTGGACACTTGATGCAATGCTACTTTGTTGCTCAACAAACAGATTATAGATTCCGCTGTCCAATTTCCCCAATTGATCGCTTTTGCGGTAGCGCTGCATTAAACGGCGGAGGCGTATCCTGACTCAAAAAGCCGGTTGTTTTGGCCTCTGGAAGTCTATAAAGCCCCTCTCTAACGCTGTGGGGAAGGGTTAGGGTTTACCTCTCAACCACTTCATGCGGTGCTACCGCTTTTGCTTCTAACAGAGGATTTCTTGGCTAAGAAACAGAACATATGTCCACCATTGAACAGAACATTTGGCCTATAATTACCTTGTACCAATCTGTCCAATCAAAGGAGGATGACCTGTGAGCAAGCAGTACGTAGACGAAGAACGCATTGAAGCCCTGGCGCAGTTGCGCATCAATCGCAACAACGTTGCCCTTACCAGCAGGCAGACCGGCGTGCCGGAGCGCACTCTGCGCGAATGGCGGCGCCTCCAGCGCCTGGAGCACGGATTGCCGCCGAACCCCCCATCGGCGGCAGCGGCGGCAGTCATCGCCGATCATGTCGCCCGATTTTCTGAGCCCTCAGAAGCCCTACAACATGTCTATGACCAGTTCTTGCAGGAGTTAGTCACCATCGCCGATACGTTACCGGACATTCTCAGCACGGCACCCCCATATCACCAACTCTTGGCGCTCATGAACATGATCGACCGCATTGAGAAGTTGCAGATGCTTGTGCCTCAGACGGCCAGTCAGCAGACCATCCGACTCGAATTTGTCGAGCCGGATGGCACAGTGCATCACAATCCGCCCTGGGAACGGAATAGGACGGACGATAAGCTGAATTAGTTTTACGCCCCTCTCCGTCGCCTGGAAGTGTGGGGGAGGGGCGGTATTTCGCTTTGTGCTCTGCGCCTTAGCGTTGAGTTTTGTCGTTTTAGCCCATGACAAATCCCCGTCGCTCGACTCGTGTCAGGGCCTGTGCCAGATGATCGACCACATCTCCCGCCAGTACGCTGCGGGTTGTATCGAGGGTCTGTGCCGCGAGTTCACCGGCCAGTCCGTGCAGATAACCTCCGGCGGCAGCGGCCTCGAACGGCGCAACTCCCTGCGCCAGGAGACCTACAATCACTCCGGCGAGCACATCGCCAGTCCCCGCTTTTGCCAGCGCATCGGTTTTGAATGGCAGCGTGACTGACCGACCTTCAGGACTCACAATCAGTGTGTGTGCCCCTTTGAGCAGCACAATCACGTTCCAGGCGGCGGCCTTTTCCAGTGCGACAGCCTGCCGGTTCGCCTGAATCTCCTGAGTCGACAGATCTGACAGGCGCGACATCTCACCGGGATGGGGCGTCAAAATGGTATTCGGAGGCAGTTGAGTCCACCAATCAGGCATCTCGGACAGCAGATTCAGGCCGTCAGCATCCACAATCAGCGGTGGATGCTGCTCTTTGCCGAGCAAGTTGTGGAGCAGCGTCCGGTTGGCTTCGGCCCGGCCCCAACCCGGCCCAATCAGCAGGGCATCGTAAGGATCGAGCGCCAGATCATTCGCCTGATCGTGGGAGAGCCAGGTGGCTTCGAAGACATGCCCGGCCATTGAATCGATGACTCGATCGG
>JAIOHO010000911.1 GCA_019912905.1 Anaerolineae bacterium | reverse complement strand
GCATAACGCCCATCGGGGCTGATGGCGACCGACCAGACCCAGTTGGTGTGGCCCTGCATGCGGCGCAGTTCCGCGCGCGATTGGGCCAGGTCCCACACCCAGACGGCGGGGTCGCTGGCATTGTCACGGGCCGGGTCGGGGATGTTGTTGCCGATATTGCCGGTGCCCACCACGACGTAATTTTCATCGTCAGCAAAAGCGATGCTCAGGATGCGGTCGGCATGGCCTTCGAGCCGCCGCAGTTCCACCCCGGTGGCGACATCCCACAGGACGAGGCTGCGATCCCACGAGGACGACAGCAGGCGCGTGCCGTCGCCATTAAATCTGACCTGAGTCACGATATCGTTGTGCCCGCCGAAGAAACGGCGCTCCAACCGTCCGGTCTCGACGTTCCACAATTGCAGCACGCCGCCATCGGTCGAGTTCCAGGTGCCGGAGGCGACATGCCGCCCATCCGGGCTGAAATCGACCGCGCGCACGAAGCCGGAGTTAGGCCGGAAGGTCTGAAGTTCCAGGCCGAGGCTCAGGTTCCAGACGCGGATGGTGCGGTCCACTTCGTCCGTGCCAATATCGGCGGCGGTGGCGTCGGCGGAACTGGAGACGGCGCGCGTGCCATCCGGCGAAAAGGCGACGTTGAGGATCGCGCCGGGGGTGTCGATGGTCATCAACGGCTCGCCGGTGATGACATCCCACAGGCGCAGGGAACGGTCGAGCGAACCGGAGAGGATGCGCGTCTGATCCGGGCTGAAGACTGCGCGGCTGACCACATCGGTATGGCCGCTGTAACGGCGAATCTCGGTGCCGGTGGCGGTATCCCACAGCACGATGTCGCCATTGAACAGGCCGGTCAGCACGCGGCTGCCATCGGCGCTCAGATCGACGCTCGACGCCGGGACCTCCAGATGCCGCTGCGCCAGGGTTGCGCCCTGCCGCAGGTCCCAGACGATCAGCAATCCGTCGGCAGAGATGGACACCGCGCGCTGGCTGGCAGCGGCGACGCCCATCACCGAGCCGTGATGCCCCTCCAGCCGGTAGCGGACGTTCGGGCCATAGGCCGCGCGTGACAGAGTCTGCTGGACTTCGGCGGGCGCAGGCTGATAGACCTCATAGGCGTCAATCGCCAAAGCCAGTGCCAGCGCCGGATCATACTGCGCCAGCAGGTTGCGCGCATTGGCGGCCAGGGCCAGGCTGCGGGCTTCGCGGGCGCTGCGTTCGGCGGCGGTGCGATTGGCCTCGGCCACGGCCTGTGCAGTGGCGGCGATATTGGCGTTGGCGACGGCTTCGGCGGCGTTGTCCTCTGCCTCGACGCGGTTGACTTCCGCCACAGCCTGCGCAGTCGCGGCGGTATTGGCATTTGTTTCGGCCACCGCCTGTGAGGTGGCGGCGGCGTGGGCACTGGCGACCGCCTGCTGCTGGGAGGTAAAGGCCAGGACTGCCAGCGCGACCCCAACCACCGCTGCGATGCTCATCACGGCAACCAGGGCGCGCAGTCGTGACCGTGACCGGGCTTCGAGCGCTTTCTCCCGCGCCTGACGGTCCGCTTCCTGAGCGGCTTCGCGTTCGCGTTCGGCGATGCTGGCACGCAGATAATCGGTCTCCTGCTGGCCCAGCGCGAGATCGGTCTCCGTCTGCCAGCTTTCGAACTGGTGCAGGCGCGCGCCGGAGGCGAGGTAGCTGGCATCGCTGCCCGAACGCAGCCATTCGGCGGAGGCGGTCTGCAAGCGCCGGTAGATCACCAGATCGTCACGGCTGGCCGCCAGCCAGCCCTGGAGCCGACTCCATTCGCGGATGAGGGCTTCGTGGGCGACTTCGACCGTGCGTTTGCGGGTGATCGGGTCATGATCGAAGGTCAGCAGGCGCGAACGGTCAAACTGGTCGATGACGCTGGTGAGCAGCGCCGTATCCCCGGCCATCGACGCCAGTTCGCTTTGCAGCGCGCGCCGCCGGGTGTTTTCTGCGCCGCCTTCGCCCAGAGTCACCAGCCGCAGGAAAATCTGCCGCGTAAGTTCCTGCTGGCGGACATTCAGACTGGTGTAGACTTCGTCGGCGCGGCGGGCCAGCGCCCCAAGCGCCCCGCCAATGTCCTGATACACCTGCGTGGTCAGCACCCGGCCTTCGCGCCGCTCGAACAATTCAGTCAGCGCATATTGCAGCAGGGGCAGCGCACCGGGCTGCTGGCTGACGTCGGCGATGATATGGTTGATCAGGCCGGATTCGAGCGTGACGCCGACGCGTTTGGCCGGGCCGACGATGGCCCGCTCCAGTTCTTCGGGCGTCAGCGGCAGGACGACTTCCCCGAACCGCCGCACCAGATCGCCAAAGGCAGGATACAGCAGGGGGCGGTCATAAAAATCGGCACGCAGGGTGATAATCACCCTCAGGCGCGAGGCTTCATCGGTGGCGGCGGTGACGATGCTGTTGAGGAAATGTTCGACTTCTTCCTTATCCGCCGCACGCGTGAAGACTTCTTCAAACTGGTCGATAAACAGGAACAATTCGCTCTTGTCGTCGGGCAGGGCACGCCGCGCCGCACGCAGCAGGCCGCGCGTGTCTTCCTTCAATTGAGTCAGCAGACTGGGCGGCGGATTGACGGCGATGCGCAGCAGGGCCGCTTCCAGTTCTTCCAGCGGATGGACGCCCGGCTCCATCTCGATGACGTACCAGTTGGACGAGCCTGGTAATGTGCCATGCCGCATGCGGGGGATGATGCCTGCTTTGACCACGCTGGATTTGCCGCTCCCGCTGGGGCCGATGACGGCTAGAAAATGTTCGCCGGGCTGCTGCTGGCGCAGCTTGGTCAGCAGCGCGTCGATGAGCGTCTCGCGCCCAAAAAAGTTGGCGGCGTCGGTTTCCTCGAAGGCTTTCAGGCCCTGGTAGGGATTATCGACGTCGATGTCGCCCATCAGCAGCGTGCTGCCGGGGTCGATGGGGTGGGTTGCGATGCCGGTCATCAGGCCGGTGGTCAGGGCGTTTTCATCGAGCATGATGGCCTGGCGGAAGGCGGCGGCCAGGCTGAGG
>JAIOHO010000910.1 GCA_019912905.1 Anaerolineae bacterium | reverse complement strand
TCGCTGCACCTCGCCGCTGCTCCAGTCCATGATATAGATGGCGTGATCGCCTTCGTGCAGCGACTGACCGAACGGCGCACCATCGACGTTTCCCCGGCCTGGTCGCCCGATGGCCGCGCCCTGGTATTCTCCTCGGTGCGGTCCGGTCGCTACGAGGTGGACATCTATGACCTGGCGACCGGCGCAGGTCATGCCATTACGACAGACCAGATTCCCCCACGTACCCCACGCTGGGTCGGGAATCGCATTGTTTATGCTAGCGGCACTCGCATCTATGCCGTCAATGCCGATGGCACCGATCCGCGCGAACTGGCGGACATCGGCGTCGAAATCAGCGCCCTGGCCGTGCGCCCATGATTGTGCCGCGCGCCAGAATCGGTTAGAGTCCACGATCTTGCAGACGACATGACCCTGACACCGGCATGAAATCCGAACTCATCCAGCAGATTCGATGCCATTTCGACACCATCCTGGCTCACGGCACCGTCGATTCCGGCCCGGACCCGAACCCCATGTGGCGGGCCTCACTTGATGCGGCTACCGGCATGTATGCCCCAAATGTGCTGCCCTCGCCCGACATTCCGCCACGTGTCGAGCGCTATATCCATGCGCCCGGCGGCGTGACCCTCTACTGGGATCAGCCGCATCTCGCCGCTGCCCATGTCCTCAGCACGCGGACCGGGACAGCGCGTTACGCCGATGCCGCCGATGCCTATATCCGCGCCTTTCTGGATCGTGCTGTGTCGAGCTGTGGGTTGTTCCTGTGGGGCAATCATTATTTCTACGATGCCGAGCGTGGGGAAATGGTCTGGTTCAAAAGTCATACGCCGCCGACCGAGATCGGCCTGCACACGATTACGGCCTACCTGCACGAAATGCGGCCCGTCGCCCCGGCCTGGGATCTCTTCTGGCGCATCGACCCGGCGCTGACCCGGCGCAGCATCGAGGCCATCGCGGAATATCACCTCTTGAACCCCGACACCGGCCAGTTCAGCAGCCATGCCGACCGGCAGCCCGGCCAGGATTATCTCGAAGTCGGCGGCATCCTCGTCGAGACGCTGGCCTGGTTATTTGCCCGCACCCGCGAGCGCTCCCTCATCCATCGTGCCCGCCAGATCGCCCATTATTCCTATGATCAGCGCGATCGACTGACCGATCTGATGCGCCTTGCCAGCACTGCCCGCACCTGGGAGAAGCGGGTCTCCACTACCGAGGTCGGCCTGTGGGCCGGGTCGCTGCTGCGCGCCGCCGATCATGTCCATCAGCAGCAGTTCGTCCGGCTGGCGGCGGATTCGGTGGCAACCTATTTGCGCTTCGCCTGGGACGCGGACACTCAGCAGTATTTCGGGCGGCTGAATGTGGCGGACGGAACCCCGCAGCGGGATGAAGTCGAGGGCAGTCGGTCGAAGCTTTACCAGCCCGGCACCTATACCGATATCTGGAATACCCGCTTTCCCGCCCATGATTACGCGCTGGCTCTGGCGGAAGCCTGCGCATCGCTCTATGCTCGTACTGGCAGACCAGAATTTCTGACCGCCGTCCAGCGCTGGGCGCGGCTTATCCAGGCACGCACCTACGAAGGCCGCCCGCGCGTGGTCTACGCCGAATCCTTCGGGCGCGCGATCCATTTCCTGCTGCGGGCCGCCGAAGTCACCGGGGAGAACGGCTATCGCGTCCAGGCCGTCGATCTGGCCGATATTGCCGTCGGCGAATTATTCACAGGCCGCATGTTCCGGGGGCACACTGGCGAAGATCGGTATGAAGCCGTCGATGGCGTCGGCTACCTGCTGCTCGCCCTGCTCGAACTCGAAACCGGCCACCCACCCGATTACCTGGGATTCGGATTTTGAGGCGGCGCAAGAATCGGAACACTCGTCCACCCTCGCCGCCCGATTTTCCACTATTCTGAGGGTATGCAACCGCCTGTTTGTTTCAAAGGTTCAGAATCAGGTGTCCAGCAGATTGGGGCCATTGCCGCCACACCCCCCCTCGGCGGCGGCGGCAACGGACATTACAGGCAGGTCTCTGCGGTAGGGGCGAGGCTGGCCTCGCCCAACAAAACCAACTTACGGCACAGGCTAAATCGTCGGCTCCCAGGTCATCTCCGGGTCCAGCGGGTAAATCGGACGCTGGATGCGCTGGAACGGCAGCCGTGCAATATCCTGATCGACCGCGCCGGGGCTGAGCGCCATCAGCGCCAGCGGAGCCGCCGCCTTCAGGTCCGGTTCCAGGTAGCCGATCTTGACCACGACGATCTTATGTTCCAGCGGTTCGATCCCCAGCCGCTGAAAGTCGCGGATATAATGGAACGGTGTGCGCCGCTCGGTCAGGATCACTTGCACCCCGCCGATTTTCAACAGCGCCTGGCGCTGTTTGGCATCCGGCAGCATATCCAGGAACTGCACGAATCCGCGTACCAGCAGTGGCTGTGCGTGAACCGTGTCCAGCTTTCCGCCCAGGCTCAGCGCCACCTCCGCGCCGACTCCCGCGGCGTAGCAGGCGTCCACGGCGGCGGCATCGGCGATGCTGGCGACGACCGCATCCGGCACATTGCGCGCCACCAGCCGACCGAGGAACAGCGGCAGGTCGTTGCAACCCCCGGCGGTCGGGTTATCGCCCGAATCGCTGATAAACACGCTGGATTCTGGGGCTTCCAGTGCCCAGGTGATGCACTCGTCGATCGACCCGGCCCGCGACCCAAAGCGGAATTCATGCCGCTGATCCCAGAATTTCTGTGCCAGCTTGACGGCCTCCTGCTCGATGACGGCGCGGTCGGTCCCGGTGATGACGATGGTCGCGTGCGCCCGTGGCTCATCGGCCCAGGCGTAGCCGACGAACATCGACGCATCCCACACCCCCGGCACAACATCCACCTCCGGCAGTCCGGCGTACAGGCTCAGGCCCGGTTCCCATTCGGTGCTGGTCTTTTCACCCGGCAGTGCCACCGGCACCGGGATAAAGACCATTTCGGGTCGCGTACCGGTGTCCAGCGCGCGAATCAGCATCCGCAGCGCCCGTTCCTGCGTCTCCAGCGTATCGACGTGCGGCGCGGTGCGGTACGTCGTCAGCATATCCAATTGATCGATGATGCACGACGAGATGTTGCCGTGCAGGTCGAAGCTGGCCGAAATCAGGCAGTCCGGCCCGACTACTTCCCGCGCGGCGGCGATCCAATCGCCTTCCGCGTCGTCCATGCCGTGCACGTTCATCGCGCCGTGCAGGTGCAGGAACAGGCCATCCACCGGTCTGGCAGCACGCAGCCGATTCAGGAACTCGCCTTTGATCTGCTGGTAGGCGTCCGGTTCGACCGAGCCGCCC
>JAIOHO010000909.1 GCA_019912905.1 Anaerolineae bacterium | reverse complement strand
GGCATCCGTGATCCCGCTTATTCGCCAGTTGGGGTTTGACGGCGTGTATGTTGCGCAAGCTGAGGGAAACGACATTGGCGCGCTGCGGCAGGCCGCGGATGGGCAGTTGAGTTTTATGGGTGGTATTCCGGTCTCGTGGTTAGACGATGATGCTCGACCGGCGGATGTGAGCGCTGCGCTCGCGCGGCTGGGGGAATGCGGCGGTGATGTCGTTGGGGTGTCTGGTGAGATGAATGACAACGTGTCGATCAGCCACTTTTTGTCTCTGGTCGGTGCATTGTCTTCGATCAGAATATAGAGCGCATGCGAATTTAGCCTGCCGCTCAGTCTACTTAAAGTCATTGGCAAATAGAGATAGGTAACGGAAAAATGGCTTCTACGCGTCAGCCGAACTCTATCGACAGCACCGCGTTTGCCGGGGGGCGCACTGCGGCGGCGCCCGCCGGGAGCATGCGCCATCTGCTGATACGGATGCGACGGCGCTGGCAGCTTTACCTGCTGCTGCTGCTCCCCCTGGCCTACATCATCATCTTCAACTACATCCCCATGCTCGGCGCGCAGATCGCGTTTCGGGACTACACCGCCTCAGGCGGCATCTGGAACAGCGAATGGGTAGGGCTGGCGAACTTTGAACGCTTTTTTAATTCCTATCAATTTTCGCGCCTGATCGTCAACACGCTCTCGCTGGGCCTCTATCTGCTGGTGGTCGGCTTCCCGATCCCCATCATCCTGGCGCTGAGCCTGAATCAGGTGCGTACCCTCTGGTTTAAGAAGACTGTCCAGATGGTGACCTATGCCCCGCACTTCATTTCGACCGTCGTCATGGTGGGTCTGATTTTGCAGATGCTCAACCCACGCTTCGGCATCCTGGCGCAGTTGACCGCGGCGCTCGGCCTCGCGCCTGCCAGCGTCATGTCGAAACCTGATCTTTACCAGTCCATCTACGTCTGGTCGGACATCTGGCAGCATATGGGCTTCGCCGCCATCATTTATCTGGCTGCGCTGACGACCATCGACCCCGCCCTGCATGAAGCGGCTGTGGTCGATGGGGCCTCAAGGGTCCAGCGAATCTGGCATATCGACATCCCTGGAATCCTGCCCATCGCCACCATGCTGCTGATCCTGAATTTCGGTAACTTCATCAACATTGGTTTTGAAAAAGTCCTGCTGTTGCAGAACCCGGTCAACACCAGTGTCTCTGAAATTCTCGACACCTATGTGTACAAAGTCGGGCTGGCGTCACCGACGCTGGATTTCTCCTACGCGACTGCCATCGGTCTGTTCAAAGGGGTGATCGCGTTGATCATGGTGGTCGTCGCCAATTCCAGTGTTAAGCGCCTGGGCCAGGAAAGCCTGTGGTAATGCGCCCGGATAGAACTATAGGGAGATTACGCCGATGAGTATCCTTCGCCTGCCATCGATCCAACGGAAGTCCGGGAGCAGCATTCAGGAGTCGCGCGGCGACAAGGTGTTTTCCTGGATCAATTACACCTTCCTGACCATCATCCTGATCGTCGTTCTGTATCCGCTCATCTACACCTTGAGCGCATCGATCAGCGCGCCGTCCGCAGTCATATCGGGGAAAGTCATCCTGTTTCCGGTGGATTTCAGTCTGGTCGGCTATGAGAAGATCTTTTCGTACCCGACCTTCCTTAATGGGATGCTGAATTCTCTCTTCTATACCATCGTCGGGTCGAGTGTGAGTGTGGTCGTGACGTTCATGGCTGCCTACCCGCTGACGCGCAGAGACCTGCCCGGCAGACGCTTCCTAACGGTGCTGTTCTTTTTCCCCATGTTGTTCAGCGGCGGGTTGATCCCGTTTTATCTGGTGGTCCGTGACCTGGGATTGGTCAATACGCGTTGGGCGATCGTTATTCCGACCGCGCTGAGTGTCTGGAACCTCATCATCACCATTTCGTTCCTCCGTGCCAGTATCCCTGATGAACTCTATGAGGCGGCGCAAATCGACGGATGTAGCGATATCGGCTTCCTGCTCAAAATCGTGCTGCCGCTGGCAAAAGCGCTCATCGCCGTATTGTTTCTGGTCTACGCGGTGGGGCAGTGGAATCAATGGTTCTTCTCGCTTGTGTTTCAGACCAATCCTGACCTCCTGCCGCTTCAGAACATTCTGCGGAATATTCTCATTCTGAATAAGGTTGATCTGGGAATGATGGCGGATATCAAGCGGATGGCCGACCAGCAGGCGCTTCAGGAACAGCTTAAGTTTTCGTCCATCGTGGTAGCCTCGGTTCCAGTGCTGCTGCTTTACCCGTTCGTCCAACGTTACTTCGTTCAGGGACTTACCATTGGGGCTATCAAGGGGTGAAGGAGGGTTATGGACTAAACCAATGAAAGATATGCAGATTAGCAATAAAACGCAGTGGTTGAACTTAGGGAGAATAGAATGAATAGAAGGTTGCGCTATATCTATACGATCCTGCTTTTGGGGCTGCTTGTTTTCAGCTTCTCCGTGCAGGCCCAGGGCGATGGCGATATTGCCACTCCCGCTGGGGAGTTCCCGATTGTAACCGAGCCGACCGTGCTCAAGATTTTGCTGTCCAGCGGTGATGCGCACGTTGCGGACTTTAACAATAACAACTATACTCAGTGGCTCGAAGAAAAGACCGGTGTCGATCTTCAGATCGAGGTCGTCATTGGTGCGGACGCCCAGACCAAGTTGAATCTGGCGCTTGCGAGCGGCGATCTGCCTGACATTCTGCTCGGCTTCCCGGTGACTGCCAGTCTGCTGTCGCAGCAGGGCGCGGAGGGCACCTTCCTGCCCCTGAACGATCTGATGGAGAAGTACGGTTACGAGACCAAACGCGTCTTTGAGGTCGAACGTCCGCAGCTTCTGCCTCTGAATACCTCGCCGGACGGCAATATTTACGGCCTGCCGGAAATCAACGAATGCTTCCACTGCTTCCTCTCGCAAAAACTGTGGGTCTACAAACCCTGGCTGGATAAGCTTGGGATTGCGATGCCCACGACGACGGATGAGTTCGAAGCGATGCTGATGGCATTCAAGGATCAGGACCCGAATGGCAATGGCATCGCCGACGAAGTGCCCTTCTCCGGCAGCGTCGATGGTCAGGGCGGTTGGCACAACAGTGTGGACCAGAATCTGATGAATGCCTTCGTGTTTTATGATCGTATTCAGCATGATCGTTTGCTGCTGATTAACGACAAGATTGAGGCGGCCTACGCTCAGCCCGGCTATCGCGAAGGTCTCCGCTACCTGCATCGGCTTTATACCGAGGGCCTGATTGACCCCAATGGTCTGATTCAGGACAATGCCGCGCTGCTGCAACTGGGCAGCCAGATGGACCCGCATCTGCTCGGCTCGGCGAGCGGCGGCTGGATGGGCACGTACACCATCGCCCAGACGGTGGCACAGGGTGGCGAGATGGACAACTGGATCGCTATTCCGCCGCTGAAGGGACCCGAAGGCGTGCAGACAGCGGCCTATGCGCCCTGGGGTTTCAGCGTCGGGCGCTGCGTCATCACCAATAAGTCAGCTCACCCGGACGTCGCGTTCCGCCTGTGCGACCTGATGTACAGCAATGAAGCTACCATGCGTAACGTGTTTGGCGTGGAAGATCTTGACTGGGTTAAGCCGCCCGAGGGCGAACTCGGCATTGATGGCAGCCAGGCGGCTTACCGCACCCTGGGCAACTGGGACGCGGATATTACCACTACGCACTGGCGTCAGGTTGGGATGACCTATCGGACCAGCGAGTTCCGTCTCACCCAGTCGGCAGTCGATCAGTTTGTTGAAGTGCCTCTCTACATCGCGTCGAACGACATGCTGCCCTACGCACCTCCGATTGAGGATCTGATCCCGCCGTTGACCTTTGGCGACAATGAATCCCGCGAACTGACCGAAGTGCAGCTTTCTGTCAAGACCTATGTGGACGAAATGCTCACCCGCTTTATCACCGGGGATTCTGACATCGAAACCGAGTGGGATTCCTACCTGACGACACTCGACTCGCAGGGTCTGCCGCGTCTGCTGGAGATTTATCAGGCAGCTTATGATACGCAAAAAGCGGTCAGCTAGTTTGTCATAACACCCTGTTTGTAAGCCGCTAGGGGCGATACAAGCATCGCCCTACGACAGAGGTTTATGGATAGAGACTAAGAGTTTGAGGGATGAGGTCTGGTCATGCCGTCTGCGAAAGGGCGCGCGGACCGGGTCTCATCCTCGCCATGCAACCGGCCAACGCCACGCAAGTATTGTACTCAGCTTTTCCTTCCCCCTGAGGCGGGCTTCACCACAAGGCCTCGCCGCCATAGAAAGGTCACACCGTGGTTCAGCAAGTTTCTACTCAAGGACTCAAACAATTTCAGGATATCCGCTTCGGGATGTTCATTCACTGGGGGCTGTATTCCATCCTGGCGAAACAGGAATGGGTGATGCACACCGACCGGATTCCTGTTCCGGAATATGAAAAACTGGTGCCTCAGTTCAACCCGGTGAAGTTCAACGCCGACGAGTGGGTGAGCATCGCCGCTGACGCGGGACAGAAGTACATCGTCATCACCAGTCGCCACCACGACGGGTTCAGCATGTACGACACCGCGCTCAGCGATTACAAAGTCACGAACACCCCCTTTGGTCGCGACCCGCTCCGCGAACTG
>JAIOHO010000086.1 GCA_019912905.1 Anaerolineae bacterium | reverse complement strand
GCCATATGATCGACTATGCCGGGATCGGCTTCGTGCAGATCGACACCGGGCGCATCGGCGGCCTGACCACTGCCAAACAGGTGGCGGATTACGCGGCGGCGCGCGGCGTGACCTACGTCAACCACACTTTCACGTCACACCTGGCCCTGAGCGCCTCGATCCAGCCTTTCGCCGGGCTGCGCGCGCACGAGATTATGGAATACCCGGTCGAACTCAAATCGCTGGGCTGGGACCTGACCCAAGAGCATCTGCTGCCGGACGCCAACGGCCAGATTCACCTGCCGGATGTGCCGGGCCTGGGCCTGACGCCGGACCTGGCCGCCCTGCCGCCCTATCTCGTGGATGTCCACATCGAGGTTAACGGCGCGGTGCTGTACCAGACCCCGGCCCTGACCTGAACGAGTCAAATCATCAGAAGGACGCACGATGAGTAATGGATTCGCACCCGCCGGAAACGCACGCCTGTATTACGAAATAGCCGGAGAAGGCTCGCCGCTGGTCCTGATTCACGCCGGGATCTGTGACTCGCGCATGTGGGACGATCAGGTCCCAGCGCTGGCGGCGCACTACCGGGTGATTCGCTACGATCTGCGCGGCTTCGGCCAGTCGCAGCCGGTGGCAGGTTCCTTCACGCATTACGAAGACCTGCGCGCCCTGCTCGATCATCTGGACGTCGAGCGCGCCGTGCTGCTGGGCTGCTCGTTGGGCGGCATGACCGCACTCGATTTTGCGCTGACGTATCCCCAGCGAGTCCGCGGCTTGATTCTGGTGGGGTCAGGGCTGGCCGGGTTCGAGAGTCAGCAAGAGGAAGACCCACCGGAGTGGATCGAAGCACAAAAGGCATTCGAGTCCGGGGATTACGAACGGGCCTCCGAGATGGAGGTGCGCGTCTGGGTCGATGGGCCACAGCGCGCGCCCGATCAGGTCCCGGCGGCAGTGCGCGACAAGGTGCGCCAGATGAATACCATTGCCCTCAAAAACGAAGCGGCGGGATTGGGCGAGGTGCAGAAGCTGGAACCACCCGCCGCGCACCGCCTGGGCAAAATTCAGGCCCCGGCGCTGGTAGTGGTCGGCGACCTCGACCAGCCAGAGATGATTGAAATCGCGCACAAGCTGGCGGCGGAAATCCCTAATGCGGACCCCGCAATTATCCTGACCGGCACGGCGCACGTCCCCAATATGGAGCAGCCTGCCAAATTCAACCGGCACGTGCTCGACTGGCTGGGCAGGCAGGCCGCTGCCGCCGAATAGATTACCCGCAACCTCGCGCCCACCGCACGCTCGATCAGACGACTGCGCACTGGCAGGTTCTTCGGAAGCAGCGCTCAATCCCGGTCCTCATCGCGGTGACGGCCCATGCGGACCAGGCCGACTTCATGTTTATCTGACAGCAGCCCCACCACCAGGTCGGGGAGCAAGGCGATGCAGGCAATATTGATCGTCGAAACCACAATCACCGCGGTGGCGTCGGCATTGATGCCGAGATCCTGCAAATTCCACAGGACACGGGTGAAACCGACATCGCGCGCATAGGCGAACAGCGCCAGATAGACCCCCCAGGCCACCACCAGCTTCAGTGCCAGAATCGCGACCAGCAGCGCCGCGCGCCGCGCCCGCAGCCGGGCCAGATTGAGAGCGACCCCGACCACCAGATACAGCAGTGTCCGGGCGATGATGAAAATCATGGCGGCGGCGGTCGTCCCATTGGCTGCGCTGATGGCTGCTTCGACGTTGAGCGCCGCAAAGCTGTCGAGTGTGCCGCGTTGGGCCGGTTCGTGCAGCGCCAGATAACCGATGACCAGACCGAAAACAAGCAGGGCTACCAGGCTGAAGATGCGCATGTCCGCCTCCATGTGATTCACCACACCTATTGTAACGTCGATTCGGCATCGGGCGCATCGGTCAGTCGAACAGGCTGCAACTCACGGCCACCTGCGAACGTAGAAACCGATATACAGGCGGCTTTCCCGGCATGTCAGGCAAAGATTCACCGGGGACCCATTAATTTCGTACAGATTTCTTATAGAACTTTAGTTCTAAATTTATCGCAGCTTCACCAGAAGTATGATATGATTGGCTGGAGTCAATGTCGGTTAACATCCAATCAGTCCATGCAAGAGTTTCTAAGGATTTGGCATGACAGACGATGACCGGGATCGTGACGACGAAATCCTCGACGATGACGATGAGGAAAATGAAGACGACGAGCAGATTGGTCGTTTTCAAAATCGCCGTCCGCCCGTCAAACCGTTTTCATCCACAGGCTCGAACCCGGGGTCGTCGTCCTCACGCCCACCCAGCAGCGGCAGTCCGAGTCCAGGCAGTGGGCGAGATTCCTCGCAGCTTCCCGGCAACCGACCCGGCGGCTTTCAATCCCGCTATGGCAGCAGCCCCACCAGTGGAAGTGGGAGCAGCGGGAGCAGCACGACACCATTCAGTTCATCTGGCCTTTCCCGCCCCGGCAGTTCGAGCACGCCCAGCGCCTCGCGGCCCGCGTTTACTCCGCCCGGTGGGGTGATCGGCGGACGGCGCGACAGCGACGAGGATGACGAGGCAGAAAACCGCCCCTCCGCGTCGGCTGCCAGCAGCAGCGCCAGTCCAGCGCGCAGCGGGTTCGGCTCATTCCGCTCGCCTTCATCTGGCAGCGAACGTCCTCCCGAACGGCGCGAATCACCGTCCTCGCCCCCCCGAAGCAGCGGCGGAGCAAGCAGCAGCAGTGCCAGCAGTCCGAGTGGCAGCAGCGGCGGTGGACCGCTCGGCGGCTTCCGGTCGAAACTGCCTGGCGCTGCGAGCACCGAGCGAAAAGACAACAAGCCAACCAGCGCATCGAGGAGCGGGGGCAGCAGTCCCCTCGGCGGCATCTCGCAGGGGTTAGGCGGCCTGCGGTCGAAACTCCCCGGCAGCAAAGGCGATCAGAAGCCAGCAGCCTCCAGTTCCACCAGCCCAGCTTCCCGAAGCCCCTTTTCCAGTGCGCCTTCGAGCAGCCCCGGCCTGGGGAGCCGTTCCGCACCCGGCAGCAGCGCAGCGACGGCGGGCAAACGTGACCCCAAAGCGGCATCGGGCGGTTTACTGAGCCGCATCCCGTTCCTGGGCAAAAAAGAAGAAACACGCGCCCGCCCGGCCACAACGCGCGAAAAAATGGAACGGGCCAGCAAAGCCCCCAAGATCGACGAACGCGGCCTGACCCTCGATAACAAGCTGGATATTCTCGGCGTTGGCCTGCTGCTGGGGTCACTGGCGCTGTTTTTCAGCAGCATGTCCTCGACCAAAGGGCAGCTCACCGAAGCCGTCAACACCTTTCTGGTCCAGTTATTAGGCATTGGCGCAATCGCCGTGCCAGTCATCATGTTTGCGATCGGCATCTGGCTCATCATTCGCCACTTTGGGGATGAAGCGCCCATCGTGGACCCGGTGCGCCTGGTCGGAATCGGGTTGATTTACGTCGGCATTTTG
Source organism: Anaerolineae bacterium (assembly GCA_019912905.1). GTDB lineage: Bacteria > Chloroflexota > Anaerolineae > Aggregatilineales > Phototrophicaceae. Next base: position 732 of record JAIOHO010000086.1, on the reverse strand, counting down.
CTGCTGTTCCAGTTTATGGAATCGTTTAACCCGGAATACTCAGGGATCAATCTGCGCAATCTGGATGAGCTGCGCTTGCAGCTTGAGCTGTCGTATATGCTTGGGCGCGGCGGCGGATGGCTCGGCGCGGAATTGTATTATCTGCTGGTGGCGAACATCGGCGAAGCGGGCATGGTCGTCTCGATGGCTGGCCTGCTGTTAATCGGCACCATGCTGACCGTGCGCGTCAGCGCCGCCGAACTCGCGATTTTCTTCATCAGCATCTGGCGCAGTTTTGTCGATGCGCAGCGCCGCCGGTCGCAAACCCGGGAAGCGCGTGCCCGCCTGCGCGCCGCAGAACTGGCCGCCGCCGCCGAATCGCGGGTGAGTGTGACCAGACCCGCAGCCGCTGAACTGCCCGGCGGTTCATCCCCGGCCCTGCCTGCCGTCGCCAGCGCGGAAGCCGGCGAGGAACCACGCCCAATCCCGATCACAATGGGCGGGCGGACCGTCACCGCCTTTTTCGATGGCAAGGAAACTCTGCCGCTCGAAGCGGGTGCGCTGGCCGCATCCGAAGCCGAAGCCGATTCGCCTTCAATCGCGGCTCGCTTGTTCAGCGCGGTACCCGGTCTGGGGCGTTCATCCACAGATAAAGCCCCGAAGCCCACCCAAGAGCCGAAATCCGGCGGTCGATTCGGGGGTCTGCTCAATCGCAGCACCACCGCGAAACCGCAGCCCGAAACATCAGCCACA
>JAIOHO010000908.1 GCA_019912905.1 Anaerolineae bacterium | reverse complement strand
CGCGCTGGGTGGGGTTTGCCATGAATGCCGTCACCTTCCCGGATGTCTCGACCGTTCCCTGGCACCGCGTGATCAACAGCAAGGGCGGCATCAGCCTGGAAGAAGGTACCCGTCCCGCCATCCAGCAGCGCACCCGCCTGGAGGCCGAAGAAGTTGACTTCGATGCCAAAGCCCTGATCGACTTTGACCGCTTTGGCTGGGATGGCCCGGATGCGAACTGGCTGAGTGAGCATCACCTGCTGGCTCCACACTCGATGAGGACGCCGCCCGCGCCCGATGAGCCGCAGCAGTTGAGCCTGTTCTGAGCATGTCCCGCGTCACCTACGATCGTCAGGTCTGGGAGATTGTCTGGCAGATTCCACCGGGCCGGGTGCTGACCTACGGGCAGATTGGCGCGATGATTCCGCCGCCGGAAGGCATCGACATCCCCAGCTACGAGCGGATTGCGCCGCGCTGGGTCGGCTATGCCATGCGCCGCTGCATGAACGACGATACGGCGCGTCCGCCGGATGCCGATCAACCCTCGATTCCCTGGCATCGCGTGATCAACAGCCAGGGCAAGATCAGCCTGCCGGTGGGCAGCGCCGACGCTGCGCAGCAGCAGATTCGCCTGGAAGCAGAAGGCATCGAACTGGATCGACAGGGCCGGGTGAATTTCCAGCGTTACGGGTGGGCCGGGCCGGATGACGACTGGCTGAACGCGCGCGGGTTGCTGCGCCCACACGCAATGGTGCAGCCTAGCGATACTGATTGATCTGGTCGCGCAGTTGGCGAGCGGTTTCGCAGGGATTGTCGGCAAAGATGATGCTGCGCGAGGCATTGATAATCAGCCCTGCGCCGCTGCCATTCAGTCCCGCCCTGACGACCTGCTCCACCGCGCCGCCCTGGGTGCCGATGCCGGGTACCAGGATGGTCATCTCCCCGACGCGGGCGCGCACCTGCTGGAGTTCTGCCGGGTAGGTCGCCCCGACCACCAGCATACAGTTGCCTGCTGCATTCCAGTCTTCAGCCACTTTCTGCGCGACGATCTGCCACAGGGGTTTGCCGTCCACCGGCAGGTCCTGAAATTCGCCTGCGCCGGGGTTGGAGGTGCGGCACAGGATGATGCAGCCCCGGTCCGTGCGTGTCAAAAAAGGCTCCAGTGCCTCGCGCCCCAGGTACGGATTGAGCGTCACCGCGTCGAAGCCGAAGGTGTCAAACACAGCGGTCGCATAGGCGGCGCTGGTCGAGGCCACATCGCCGCGCTTGCCATCGCAAATCGTCAGGATGTCGGGGTGATTGAGCCGGAGATACTCCATCGTCATCCGCAGCGAACTGATGCCCCGGTCACCGCGAGCCTCATAGAAAGCCATGTTGGGCTTAAAGGCGCTGGCGTACTCATGCGTCTGCTCGATGATCCAGCGGTTAAAGGCGAACAGCGGGTATTCATGATGCAGAAATGTTTCCGGCAGGTGGTCAAACGCGCTGTCCAGCCCGACACACAGCAGCGATCGGACGGCATCGACGCGCCGGTGATACTTCTCAAGAGCCGACATCTTCTTGCCTTTCTGCCCAGCCATGCGGGTCCTGAAGCCAATCCTCGATGATGCGCTGTTCGGCGTCGCCGAAGTACCCGGCGCGGCGGGCTTCCTGAACGATGGTGCGGATGTCGGTGAGCATGTACAGATTGACGCCCGCGACCTGGAACGCCTGCTGGGACATGGCAAAGCCGAAGGTGGTGATCGTCAGGCAGGTGCTGACCACGGCCCCGGCCTCGCGCAGCGCGGTGACGCCGCTCAGACTGCTGCCGCCGGTGGTGATCATGTCTTCGACCAGCAGGATGCGCTGGTCGGTCACATCGCCGCCTTCGATGCGGTTCTGTTTGCCGTGCTCTTTCGCCTGGGGGCGGACGTAGACGCTCGGCTGTTGCAGCAGGTAGGCCAGCGCCGAACTGTGTGGAACGCCCCCCGTGGCAATCCCGGCCACGATGTCAAATTCGATGCGGTGGCGATTAATCAGTTCGCGGAACCCCTCGATCACGACCCGCCACTGCTGCGGCCAGTAGATCAACCGCCGGTTATCGACGTAGATGGGCGAGAGGATGCCCGATTTAAAGGTGATGGGGTCGTAGGGTGAAAAGCCCACCGCTCCGATTTCTAAGAGCGCCTGGGCGACCTGAGCTTCAAGCATGGCTGTCCTCATTCAAGATCAGAGCCGCGGCCAGCGGCCCCCTGTAGATTAAAGCTGACCAGTACTGCGCGGCCTGTGCGCCGACCTGAACGAAATCCTGAAAGGTGGCGCCGTCCAGCACGCCGCCGCAGGCGATCACATCGGGCGAAATCGGCTCCGCTCCGGGGAGATGTCCCTCGTGAAGGCGTATTGTGGCCGTAAGCGCGCATTTGTGCAACCGGCCTCCGCCGATCCCTGCGGCCAGTTCTGGCGTGTCCGGCGCAGGCTGGGCCAGGGTGTTGGTGGCGATCACCCCGCGCACGCCGGTTTCGGCCAGCACACGCCTCAGCAGCGTATACTGCTCGTCCGCCAGGCCCGGACTGAGCTTGACCCACAGCGGCGTTTGCCCTTGAAGCTGGTCAATGACCACGCGGCACAGGTCGCGGGTGAGCGCTTCAGTCTGACGTCCGCCGGGATCATCCTCGGTGTTCGGGCAGCTCAGGTTCAGGGTGAACCAGGCCGGACGAATGGCCTGCGCCTCGAAAAAATCCAGCGATTCCCGCACTTCCTGCTGCTGCTGGTCGATGACTTCCACGCCGGGGCTGATGGCGATGTTGATGCCATAGACGTCGGGCAGTTGGTCGCGATGCCTGCCCAGGAATGCCGCCGCCGCGCGTGCCCCCGGATTGCGCAGCCCCACGCGATTCTGCGTCGAACGATCCGACACATGTCGCCACATGACCGTGCCTGGATTTCCCAGACGCGGCCAGCGGGTAAACGAGCCGAATTCGACCGGGCCGACCAGCGCGGGCATACTGCGCCAACCGGGGATGATATTGCGCCCGGATTCGACAGCATCCAGCGCCTCCGCTTCACTGGTGAACCCATCCCCTTTGACGAAGCCTGCCGCCAGCATGAGCGGGTAGGGCAGGGTCACCCCGCCGACTGTGACCGGCTGCGGGTTGAAAGCCAGCCGGTTGAACGCGCGCAGCAGGGCAATCGCGCTGTCACGCGTATCCAGCGTGCGCAGCAGGTCGATCACTTGTTCGTGGGCGCGCTGGGCCGAGCTGCGAAAGAGAATCGGGCGGGCAGCGGCGTACAGTGCCCGGTTGAGCGCCAGAAACGCCGCATTAGCCATACAGATTCTGTCCGAAACCTGGCTGGACCTGCACCTGATCGTCCTTGTAGGCGCACTGCCCACGAATGACGACCGAGCGGACGCGGCCATAGACGGTCATGCCCTCGAACGGGGACCAGCCGCATTGAGTCCGCAGGTGGGCACGTTCGATGGTGTAGGCGGCGTCGAAATCGACTTCGGTATAGGTCTCCGGCGGGCAGGGCAGCCCCCAGATGCGGCGCGGATTTTCGGCGACCAGTTCGATGACGCGTTCGACCGTCAGCCGCCCTTCGTGGATCGCCAGCCCCAGCAGCGGCAGGGTCGTTTCCAGGCCAGGGA